>JANMDS010000505.1:0-1561 GCA_031376405.1 Betaproteobacteria bacterium | reverse complement strand
AGCCACCATTCTTGATCTGTTCTGTGACCTCATCCGTGAAAATCAGGCCGCTGCCTTATATGTCTCACATAACCTCGGTGTCATCGCCCAGATGTGTGATCGCATGACGGTTCTATATGGGGGTGAAGTGATGGCAAGCGGAACAGTGGAAGACGTTTTTACTAACCCTGTTCACCCCTATACCATTGGTCTTCTCGCCAGTATTCCACGAGCAACCGAAGGGGTGGAAACCCGCTTGCCCATGATGGACGGTATTGCGCCGCCACTCGGCGAGCGTTCGACAGGTTGTGTCTTCGCCGCCCGCTGCCCGGCGGCTATCGCGCTGTGTCATGAGCAAAAACCGCTTCTTGAGAGCAACGCTGAAGTTCGCTTAGTGAAGTGTCACCGCTGGCGTGAGATTGCTGCTGGTGACGTGGTAATCGGGTCGAATGTACAGGTAGCCATCTCTGATGGACGACCACCTACCGAAGGCGACTACGTACTTACAGCACGTAATATATCCAAACGCTATGGCAGAACTTCACTTTTTGACCGACTTACCATGCGTGCGCCGACTGTCGTGCAGGCCGTCGATGAGGTATCCATTCGCGTCCGGGCGCGGGCTACTCTCGGTCTGGTGGGTGAAAGTGGCAGTGGTAAAACCACGCTGGCGCGTTGCATTGTTGGGTTAGAAAGTGCGGATGCTGGTGCGATGGAACTCCTTGACCTGCCGATTTCACGAGTATTGGGCGAACGTTCACAAAAAATGCGGCGCGACCTGCAAATGGTCTTCCAGAATCCCAATGACACCCTCAATCCCTATCAGACCATTGGCCGTGCGCTCGAACGGACAATCCGTCTATTGAGCAGTGAGTCAATGACACAGGAGCAAATTGATACTCGCATTGCTGACCTCTTGACTGCCGTGCGCTTGCCTGCCGACTACTCCAGTCGCTATCCCGGCGAGTTGAGTGGCGGTGAGAAACAGCGGGTAGCCATTGCACGCGCCTTTGCCGCCAGCCCGGCGCTGGTGGTGGCCGATGAGCCAACCTCGGCGCTGGATGTCTCGGTGCAGGCTGTGGTATTGAACTTGCTCAAAGACTTACGCGCTCAGGAAGGTGCTTCATATCTCTTCATTTCCCATGATTTACGTGCTGTTAGCTATCTAGCGGACTGGCTGATTGTCATGTATCTAGGGCAGATTGTCGAAGAAGGCAGCACCGAACAGGTCTATGCACTGCCGTCCCATCCGTATACTGAAGCCTTAATCTCCGCCATCCCTGTCCCTGACCCTCGCGTAAAACAGGGACACATCCGCCTGGATGGCGATATACCCAGCGCAGCCAATATTCCACAGGGTTGTCGTTTTCATACCCGCTGCCCCCGCAAAATCGGTACCCTCTGTGAACAGCAGGAACCCCCCTGGCGGGATGCAGGTTATGGTCATCACATTCGCTGTCATATCCCGCACCGACCATAAGGAGTGGCAGCTCTTGCATTCAAGCTGGCGATAAAGATCCGACCCCGCCACCTTCAATCAGTTGCTGGCGCACTGCACGACCTTCTGGCTGCAGGCCGACCC
>JANMDS010000436.1:0-15286 GCA_031376405.1 Betaproteobacteria bacterium | reverse complement strand
CCAATTACGAACGCGCGCCAGGCATTGGTTTTCTCTCGGGCTTTCGGGGCAAAGCGGGCGATACGCCATTGCGTGGCGAGCCGAACCCCAATCAATGGAAAGCGTATATCGACGCGCAAGCTTTTTTCGCGCACCATTGGCCGGACAACATGAAGTACATGCGCTTCGTGAACAAAGATTATTTGGATGAAGCCGCGCGCGTAGGCTTCATCGGCAAGAGCGAGCCGATTGTGATGCAGCTTTACTCCGAGCCGCTACAGAAATTTAGGCTCGCGGGCCAAGGCTTGTATGCAGGCATTAAGCCAACGCAACAAATTGATAAATACCGGCTCACGCAATATTTTGATCCGCTGACGATGTGGTATGCGACGGATTCCATTTCATCCCATCTCCCACTGGGAGAGGGTGCCCGAAGGGCGGGTGAGGGAACGACTGCGGCAAAAAGTCATACCGTTTCGCCCTCGCCTGTGTGCGCTCCCCCACCCCAACCCTCCCCCGCTGGGGGAGGGAGCGCGGAGTTTCCCTTCCACGCCATCACTCAGCGCCCGATGGTGATGTACCACGCATGGGATTCGCAAAACGCGTGGCTGCGGCAAATCCTCTCGCAAAACTATTTGTATATGAACGCGACGCGCGCTGCCGAGATGGGTTTGGCCGATTTCGATTGGGTGTGGGTGGAATCACCGAATGGGAAAATACGCGGACAATTGAAAACGATGGAAGGCTGCGAAGCGAACACAGTCTGGACGTGGAACGCGATCGGCAAAATGGCGGAAGCCTGGGGCTTATCGAAAGAAGCGAGCGAAGCCACACACGGATTTTTGTTGAATCACTTGATTAGTGAATCCATACCTGCGGCGCGGAATGGCCGTGTTTTGACTAATTCCGATCCAATTACGGGCCAAGCCGCATGGTACGACTTGCGCGTGAAAATTTATAAAGCGGCTGCAGGGGATACTGGGACGTGGCCGAAGATTATGTTTGGCGCCTCGAGAGAAACACAAGCATGAGCACGCCTAAGAAGCTCGGTCTCGCTATTGATCTCGACACCTGCGTGGGCTGCCACGCCTGCGCGGTGGCGTGCAAAGAATGGAACGGCGAATCCCGCATGACTGGCGGCCTGCCTGATTACGACCCTTACGGCAAAGCGCCGAGCGGGGCGTGGTTTAACCGGATTCGGCATTATGAAATTTCACCCCTCGCGGCCGCAGCAAGAAGCGGCTGTAGCAATCACATCCCGCTCTCAAAAACCGTCAACGTACCCATGTCGTGCATGCACTGCGAGGAGGCCGAATGCGTCACCGTCTGCCCCACTGGCGCTTCTTACAAACGCGCGGAAGATGGCATCGTGCTGGTGGACCCGACGAAATGCATGGGCTGCAACTACTGCGCGTGGGCCTGCCCGTATGGCGCGCGTGAGCTCGATGAAAATCAGGGCGTGATGAAGAAATGCACGCTCTGCGTAGATCGGATTTACGATGACGCTTTGCCCGAAGCCGAGCGCCAGCCGGCGTGCGTGCTGGCCTGCCCAACCAGCGCGCGACACTTCGGTGATTTCGCCGATCCGCAATCCAATGTGTCGCAAATGGTCGCCAAGCGGGGCAAGCAAGAAATGTTTCCTGCGCTAGGCTACAAGCCCACGAATGCCTATTTATCGATGCGCCCGCCCGCTCCGGCAGCGGTGTCCAATGCGAAAACGGGCTTGCGTTCGCGCTTGGCGCAACTCGTAAATAAAGTGGCATCGTTGTGAAGAAGACCATTACGTTATGAAGCCCGCACTTTCTGTCATTTTTTTTACTGTCGCATCGGGCTTCGGTTTGGGGCTCATTATTTGGACGATAATCGCCGAATGGTGTCGAAATTGCGCCGCAGGTATTTCAAAGGAAACATTCTTCACCGCTGCGCTGTTTGGATTTGTATTCGTAACACTTGGTCTCATCTCCTCTACTCTTCATTTAGCTAATCCTAAAAATGCCTGGCGAGCCTTCAGTCGCTTTCGGACCTCGTGGCTTTCACGCGAAGGAGTGTTTGCTCTCGCGTTTTACCTCGTCGCCGCGCATCACTTATTTGCGGTGTGGCATGACGCACCACTCGCTACTCGAATCGTAAGCGGCGCGCTCGTCATTGTTTGCGCGCTCGCCATTTTGTACTGCACTGGCATGATCTACGCTTGTCTCAAAACCATTCCACAGTGGCATTCGTGGACAACGCCCGCAGGATACGTGCTCTATGGCCTTACCAGCGGCCTACTCGCGTTTTGCGCCATCGCCGTGCGCGGCGAAACTGATGTTGGGCTTTGGTTGCGGCTCGCACTTGTACTGCTCGCGTTGAGTTTTTTTCTGTGGACGCTCAAGCAATCACGCAGCCCTGCGGTACACAATTTACAAATCGGCGACGCGCTCGGAATGAAAGAAGGCCGCGTGCGCCTGCTCGATTCCGGTCACACCCATGGCACGTTTCTTACCAACGAGTTCGGCTTTCGGCTAGCCCGCGAACGCGCCACCTCGCTCACGTTTTGGGCCTTCGCGCTCACCATTATTGCGCCAATCGTTATCGTGGTCATCGAGTCTAGCACCCGACCACAAGGGATTTTGGGGCTTGCAGCGCTTCTGTGTTTCATTGGCCTGCTTATTGAGCGGTGGATGTTTTTTGCCAACGCGCGCCACGTGGTGATGCGTTACCACGGCGAGTAAAGCAAACTTGCTCTCCAAACCTAAAACGCCACCGTAATGCAGCGCTATTTTCCATTTCTCGCGTGGCTGCCGCTCCTACGCAATCGGAACACATTGCGTGCCGACATCCTCGCCGGGCTGACCGGCGCAGTGGTCGTTTTACCGCAAGGCGTGGCCTTCGCGACCCTTGCCGGCATGCCCGCGCAGTATGGCTTGTACGCCGCGATGGTGCCGTGCATCGTGGCGGCGTTATTCGGCTCCTCCCGCATTATGGTCACAGGCCCTGCGAACGCAATTTCGCTTATGGTGCTGGCACTCGTTGCGCCACTCGCCCAGCCAGAGTCCCCGCGTTACATCGCGCTTGTTATCACCCTTAGTTTTATGGTTGGGTGCTGGCAACTCTTACTCGGCCTGTTACGCGCAGGCAAATTGGCTGATTACGTTTCCCACACGGTCATTGTGGGCTTCACCTGCGGCGCGGCTGTCCTCATTATCAATTCCCAAATTGGCAATTTCTTTGGGCTGCCCATCCCGCGCGGCCTCAACGTGGCCGAAACGCTCTCGCAATGGGGACGACTTCTCGATCAAACTTCCGGCTCTGCGTTTGCGGTCGGTGCGTTTACGCTCGTGGCCGCGCTCGGCGCAAAACGTTGGAATCACATCGTGCCCTACATGCTGGTGGCAATGATTGCTGGCAGCGTGCTTGCGGCTGCAATGTCAGTGTTTTTTCCCGGCGCGACGGCGATTCGCACCGTCGCCGCACTACCAGGCGCATTGCCCGATCTATCTAAACCCCTCTTCGATCTCGGCACACTTCAATCGCTCCTCGTGCCCTCGTTAGTAATGACACTATTAGCCGTTGCCGAAGCGCTTTCTATTGCGAATGCGATTGCAAAAAAGCGCAACCAACGCGTGGACGCCAATCAGGAGTTGATCGCGCAAGGCTTGGCCAACGTCGCCGGATCGTTTACGAGCGCGTATCCTGCAAGCGGCTCATTCAATCGCTCGGGTGTTAATCTAGCGGCCAATGCGGTTACGCCATTTTCTGCAGTTTGCGCAGCGGTGTTTTTAGTCGTACTGCTACTTTTCGTCTCGCCGCTCGCAAAATATTTGCCCTATCCAGCGATGGCAGCCATTTTGTTTCTCGTGGCCATAAACCTTATCGATCTAAGAGAGATCAAACATCTCATCGCCGATAGCATTGAGCGCATCGTGTTCGTCGTTACCTTTATCGCCACGCTCACGCTCTCGCTGGAGTGGGCGATTGGGTTAGGGATTGCGGTGTCGCTATTGTTAAAGCGGCGTAAATAGTTGCTGAGGCTGAAGCCTAAAAAACGCCCATTTTTCAGAAGATAAATCTCAAAATGTGCTGTTTTTACGCCGCAGGTATAGAGTCTCTTTTCTATTTACTCACAAACAGTTCACCTAGGATTCGCCCCTCGTTTCCACTCGTCATCCGCGTGCGCAAGAGGCTCGCCAATGTTGGCGCAATGTCCACTACTTCTGCAGCTTGCGTGTAGCGCCCAGGCGTAATCCACTTCGGTCCGTGCCACATGAGCGGAACATGGGTGTCGTAGCCAAACGGCGATCCGTGGGTGCAGGCGGTAGGGTTCCTGCCGCTGTCAGGGCGGGAGGCAAAGAAATAAAACGGTTTGGTGATGATCATGATATCCACGGCCATCGCGTGGTTCCACGCCCGTTGCGCGAGCTTAGGTAACCGCGTGTTTGGCAGCGCGCCCCGCTCAAGCTGCGTGCGCGTGTAGGCATGGGCAATGCCAGGCTGCTGCACCACCGCGCGCGCGATGAACGACTCCACCTCCTCGCGATTGAGCTTTTTCTCAGCAATAGCTTTGTAGTCCAAGGTCCAACCGCCGGTCATGTGTTGTGTAGCCATCTTGGCGATACCAAATTCTTTTTCGGCCAGCGCGTTCACTGCATTGCGCAGCACCAATGGGTCAATGCGCGCGGCATCGAACCCGCGCGCGGCGTTACTCTCTGGTGCGTTTACAAACCCGTGGTCAGCGGTGAGTACAGCAAGTACGTTTTCCCGCCCAATGCTCGCGTCCACCGCATCGAAGAAGCGCGCAATCTCACGGTCCAAGCGAATCAGATGATCTTGCGACTGCACGCTTTCTGGCCCGTAGGCGTGGTTAATATAGTCATGCCCCGAGAACGAAAGCCCCAGCACATCGGGTGCGGCTTTCGGGTTGTTTCCAATATTCTCCGCCTTCATCATCGTGAGCGCAAAATCCACCATCGCTTCATCCCCAAACGGGCTTGATAGCAGCGTGCCGTAATACAAGCGCCCAGGCTTTTCTTCTGCCAACCCAAACAAATGTCCCATACCCTTCGTCATGTTGTGGGCTTGTGAGGTCCACGGTTGCCCATCGGCGATGGAACGCTCATAGGCTTTCGGCTCAAGCAAGGTATTCCATCTTTGGTGGAACCACTTATCTTGGGGCTTAGCGGCGTAAAAAGTCTCCCACCACTGCGGGTGTTTTTCCATGTAATAGCTGGTGCTCGTGAAGCGCCCTGTTTTGGTGGAAAACATAAACGCTTTGCCCGTTTTGCCCGCCAACAAAATCGCGCCCCGATCTTTGCCAGAAACGGTAAATGTGCGACTTTGAAAGTTCGTTGCGTAGCCAATTTCATCGGCAATCGTACTCGCTTGCAAGCGCTTCGGGCTGGTGCCGTCGTCTTGCGTGGTTTCGGTGCCGTCTAAATATTTATGCGCAGGGTCCGAAGTGTTGTACACATATTTAAGATCGCGATCACGCCACTCGTTTCCGATAATGCCGTGTTGATATGGATACGCACCGGTGCTCACGGCCGCATGACCCGGCGCAGTGAGTGTAAACGCGTGCGCCTGGTGGGCGTCAGCGTACCAGGCGCCCTGCTCCATAAATCGGCGGAAACCATTGCGAACAAACAGGTCTTGATTTTTGTAAAGCTGCTCCATCGGAAGCCCATCGACCATCATCATGATGACGAGCTTTGGTGAAGGTGACTGGGCGGCGCTGACTTGGGGTGCGGTGTGCAACACGTTGTGCGAGCATGCACCCAACGTTAAGGCCAGACAGGAAGTGAATACTACTCTTGCGCGCATCGTGTTCTCCTCGAATGAGTCCGATGTTAGCAGCTAGGTTCAATTCGCAACGCTTGCCGATTCATTGCCAAGCGGCATCAACGCTGCGCTCCAAATCGTGCGCGTTATTTCACCGCTGCAGATTTCAACGAGTGCGCAATGAAGAGCAAACACGCCACGGTAATGGTGATACACACCAGCGTCGGCACGGCGATCACCATGGCGTCGAGCGGTTCGCCTTTGAGCACGCGGGTCATCACCAAATTTTGAGCAAGACCTGGCACAACCAAATGCCACGGTTGTTCGCCGGAAGGGTTCATCACCGACACCAGCGGCACCATGCTAACCGCAAGTATCACGAACGTATTGCTGGCTTGCGCCTCCTTAAACGTTTTGCAGCGAATGGCCACGGCCATCAACACTGCTGCAAGCGACGCGGCGAACGGTACGAGCACCGCGATAAACGTAAGCGCTTCTTTCGGGCCGTACTGAAACATCGCTTGTAACGATTCACTTCGAATAAGCCACTGCGCAGGAAAAAAACTGAGCGCACTCATCACTGCAATTAAGATGCCTACGCTTGCGACCGCGCCCCACTTTCCAACCACCATCTCTAGGTGTGAAGCGGGGTTGGTAAGCAGCGGCTCTAGCGAACCGCGTTCGCGCTCACCCGCGGTGGTATCAAGCGCGGCATTCAAACAGCCATACAAAATTGCTGAGATTAAGAAGAATGGAAGCATGCCGGTAAATTGGGCGGCGCGGGCGTTCGCATTCGCTAAGTCCTTCTCATCCAAATCTACTGCTTTTAGAGTAGCCGCAGCAACGCCGCGCGAAGCCAACGTAAGGGCGCTGCGTTCGCGGCCAAAGCCTGTTATCAGGCTACTAATATTGCGCACTCCAACCGAAGCGTTCCGATTGCCGCTATCGGAGATAAGCTCTAGCTCTGGGGCCTCGCCTTTGGCTAATTTTTCCTCAAAATCTTTTGGGATCACCAGTACAGGATTGGAAAATTTTGATTTCTTTAGTTGTTCTTCAAAGTCCGTCGGTGGCGCTTTGATGGTGTACGTTTGACGCGCAACATAGTTTGCAAGCGTAGGGGCATGCTCGATGCCCACTGCGTAGATCTCACGCTTTTCCGCGCGCGATTCAATATCGGAGATGATCGACGAGAGGATGACTAAAACAATCGGACCAATCAATACCGATGAAAGCAACACGGCAATGAGCGTTTTGCGATCACGCAAGGCATCGATCAATTCCTTTTTGAAAACAGCGAGCGTGGTGTTCATGCGTGGGCCTCCGCTTGATCGAACGCAAGCTTAACAAACGCCTCTTCAAAATCGCGCTCGTTGGTTTTGAGCTTCAAGCCGTCTACAGTATCGTTGGCAACGACGGTGCCGTGCGACACAACGTAGATGTGGTCGCACAAGCGCTCCACTTCTTGCATGATGTGCGTGGAGATAATCACGCACTTGCCCGCATCCCGCAGCCCACGCAATGCCACCCGCAGCGCACGCGTAGCGAGAACATCGAGGCCGTTGGTGGGCTCATCAAGTAACAGATTTTGCGGATCGTGCACGATGGCACGGGCGAGCGAGGTTTTCATCCGTTCGCCCTGGCTAAAACCATCGGTACGGCGCTCAAGTAAATCGCCAATATCGAGCATGTTCGCAAGTGTGGCAATCCGCCCATCAATCGCCGCGTTACTCATGCCGTGTAACTGCGCGTAGTACGCAATATTTTCCCTTGCGGTCAGTCTCGGGTAAAGCCCGCGCGCATCGGAGAGCACGCCCAATCGGGCAAGCATTTTTTGAGGCTCGGCGTGCCCATCAATGCCGTCTACTTCAACACGCCCCTGATCCGGCGCAATGAGGCCCGCAATCATGCGCATCGTGGTGGTTTTACCCGCGCCATTAGGGCCGAGTAAACCGGTAATCGCGCCATCGCGGGCTTCGAACGACACCTCGCATACCGCTTGCACGGTGCGCTTGTTTTTTCCTTTTCCAGCCGTAAATTGCTTGGCCAATCCCGTTACGCGAATCATTTTCTCTCTCCTGATTTCAACATGGGCGCTTGCCACACCGTTGGGCGGGGCACTCCAGTTGCGCAACTGGCATCGAGCTTACTTACATCAGCATCGAGTTTGGTATCAAAAAATTTGAATACGATATCTCGCATACACCCCATGCTAAACACGCCATGACCTGCTTGGGCGACGACGATATGCTGGGCCTTTTCACCGAGGGCTTTTGCCGCTCGCTCGCCGTGACGCGGAGGCGTAGCAGGGTCCGCTCCACCGCTTAACACCAATACTGGAAACTGCGCCGCCGGTATGCTGTAGAACGCTGGATCAATTTGAGCTTTGGGCCAGTCGGCGCAAGTGTCGCGATACATCGTGAAAAAACTATCCCCGAAATCAGCGCCTGGTACGTCTTTACTTTGCCCAATGCGGGGCATATCTTCGCTGCAAAGCACTGAGAAATGCATGCCCCAACTCATATCGCGGGTACCACCGCCCATTGCCGCGCCGAGCGCCACTAGAGTGGAATACTTTCCGGCGGCGGCCTCGGTAATTGCGTGCGGCAGACCAGCAGCAATAGGGGGCGCGTAGAGCGGGCCACGCACGAGCCCGGCCAGAGTTGCGCGATCAACTGTTACGGTTTCCTCTCGCCCGTTTAAGGGGTTCACCATCTTCACCTCACGCGCGGGTGCATCCATCAACGCGCGCCAATCCCTACGTAAATTCGGAAAAGTTTTTTTGCAAGCAGTATCGGTTTCGCAAAATGCGAGCGTCTGATCGAGTGCGGCCTGGTTATCGGCTGAAAAACTAAGGGGCAAACTCAAATCGGGCGGGGCCACACCATCAATCACCGCCCGCCGCACGCGCTGTGGAAACAAGCGCTGATATTCCAACACCGCGCGCGTGCCATACGACGCACCAATCAAATTGATCTGTTCGTACCCGAGCGCAGCCCGCACCGCATCGGCGTCGTGCATAGCCATGGTGGTGGAGTATTGATCGAGCTTACCGTGCGGGCGCTTTTCGAGCGCGATGCGGCAAGCTTTAGTGAGCTCGGCGTTGCGGCCCATGCTCAACATTTCATTCATAGACATGACTGCATCATCAATTTTGCAATCGAGCGACGCCGTTTTACCCGTGCCGCGCTGATCTATAAACACAATATCCCGCCAATTGCTCAATCGCTGAAACACGCCCAACACTTGCGGCGCGATCTTGATCGCGCTTTGCCCCGGGCCGCCTGCAAAAAAGAAGAGCGCATCTTTTTTCTTGTTGCGCGCGAGCGCGGGGACGACCACAAAATGCACGTCAATTGTGACCGCAGGATTTTTTGCGTCAAGCGGGCGCTTCACCACGCCACACTGCACTTCAGACTTTATACCTGGCACACGACACGGCGAGGTAGGGGGCATGGTTTGCGCTAAGCCGGGCAACACAAAGCTTGCGAGCACGCTGAGCGCGAGCACGTTGCGAAACGTTTTCATGGGGTTATGCTCCGGTTGATTCGGTGGCGTTTGCGTTTTTTTTGCCGCCTATAACGCCAGCAGCGAGAATGCCAATTTCGTACAGAATATATAGTGGCACGGCAAGCATGAACTGTGAAAGCACATCGGGCGGCGTAAAAATTGCGCCAATAATAAACGCGCCCAAAAATACATACGGGCGAATTTCTTTGAGCTTCGCAACATTGATAATGCCAGTGCGCACGAGCGTGACCACCACGACGGGTGTTTCAAACACGATACCGAAAGCAATAAACATCGTCATCACAAACGACAGATACTTTTCAATATCGGTCATCATTTGCACGCCTGAAGGTGTCATCTTCACAAAAAGTTGAAAGACGCTGGGGAAAAAAACATAGTAAGCGAAGGCCATGCCGCAGAAGAAGAGAAGTGTTGAAGACACGATAAGTGGGAATATCAACTTTTTCTCATGGTTGTACAAGCCCGGTGCGACGAACGCCCAAATTTGATACAGGACCCACGGTAAACACAGGACGAACGCCGCCATGAACGTGACCTTCATCGGCACCATGAAAGTGCCGGTCACATCCGTTGAGATCATCGTAGCGCCCTTGGGCAGCTCCGCCATGAGCGGCTTGGCCACGGCGGTGTAGATCGCGCCCATGCCAGGCCAGCCGAAGGCGAGGATAAGGAAAAACACCAGCACCACGCCCAGCGCCCACATAATGCGCGTGCGCAGCTCTACCAAATGCGAAACAAACGATTCGGTTACTTCTGATGGAGAATCTGGCGTGTTTTGACTCATACCTGCGGCGCAAATTGAGGGGTTTTTGGACAATATCTCCCAAAAAAGTGGCTCATCGTGGATCAATCCTCTCAACCGGCAACGAAGCCGAAGGTACCGAAACCTCGGGCGGAGTTAAATCCCACGAAGATGGAGGCGGCGCTTGCGCTTCTAGCTCGGCCACCGAGCTATTGACTGATCGCTCGAAGGACCGCGCTTCAGACTCGACGCTCTTGCTCGCTTCATTGACCGATTGCTGCATTTCTTGCGCGGCGGACTTCACTTCGTCTTGCAGCTTTTTAAGCTCAGACATTTCCATCTCGCGATTGATATCTTGCTTCACTTGATTTACGTAGCGCTGGGCGCGCCCGAGCAAATGCCCGAATGTGCGTGCTACTTTAGGGAGCCGCTCAGGGCCGAGCACAACGAGCGCGACCACAGCGATGACCATCATTTCGGAAAGGCCGACATCAAACATACGGGTTCAGTAGCGAGAATGCTGGTATGTGCGAGCGCTTGCACATGGCGTGGCTTGGGAGCGAAGCATCAAACCTTTTTGCTCTCTTCGCGCTTAACTTCACCTTCAATCGTTTGGCCTTTCAGCATTTCTGTCTCGGCTTTTACTTTATCGGGGTCTTCCCCACCTTTAACGCCTTCTTTAAAGTCCTTTACTGCGCCGCCTAAATCTTTGCCGACGTTACGCAGCTTTTTCGTCCCGAAAATCATCACCACGATCAAAAGAACAATCAACCAATGCCAAATTGAGAATGAACCCATGATGCTAACTCCTTGAAATGTGTCGCTTTTCCCCCTCTCCCTGGGGGAGTGGGCCGGTTAGTGGGTGTGCGCTCGCACTTAACCCTCTCATCACCGAAAATAATTTATTCCTTACTAATCATCCTACCCAACGGCTCCGAGCCGCCAAGCACATGAATGTGAACATGATACACGTCCTGCCGACCGATTTTTCCGGTGTTTACGATGGTGCGGAAGCCCTCCGGCGAGCCGTTTTCGCGCGCAATCTGTCCCGCCACAACCATCATTTTGCCCAGTAATGCCGCATCGTGCATCGTCGCCTCAGACAACATGGCGATGTGCTTCTTCGGAATCAAGAGCGCGTGCAGGGGCGCAATCGGATGAATATCGGCAAAAGCGAGGATATCGTCGTCTTCATAAAACTTTTTAGACGGGATTTCGCCGCGAACGATTTTGCAGAAAAGACAGGTTGCGTTGTGCATTTTTCAACTTGACCTCTCAGGCATGAAAGAGAGGATACGGATTTGAGAAACAGGATTATCGCAAAGCGAAAGCCCCTACGGTTCCGGCGAACACTGCAAAGCCAAACCAGTGGTTGTGCAAAAACGCTTTGAAACATTTTTGCGGATCGCGGTTACGGATTAAAAAGTAGTGATAAATAGAAATACCTGCGGCGCAAATTAGCCCCAAAAAGAAGATTATCTCCGCAGATTTTGCCTTTCCGAACCACACCATACCAAACAGATAAATGCAGTAGCACACCATCACCGCAACCACATCGTAGCGGCCAAACCATTTGGCAGAAGTACCGATGGACAATTTTTCATCATCGGCACGGTCTGTCATGGCGTACTCGGTATCGTAAGCCATCACCCAAAACCAGTTGATGGCAAGCAATGCCCATGCCTCAAGCGGCACCTGCCCGCGCGCGGCCACGTACGCCATCGGAATGCCGAATGAAAAGGCGATGCCAAGCACCGATTGCGGCGACGCGATCCAACGTTTTGTAAAAGGGTAGAGAATCGCCACGCCTAATGCGGGCAACGACCAGAGCACTACCGAAAGATTGATTGGGATGATTAACAGTAGCGCCAAAAAAGCCAACACCGCCGCGACCGCCCACGCTTCTTTTGCACTCACCTCGCCCGTTACCATCGGGCGGTTTTTTGTGCGCGCCACCGCACCATCAAACTCGCGATCCGCATAGTCATTCACCGCGCAACCTGCAGAGCGCATGAGAAACGTACCGGCTACAAAGGCAAACACGAGGTAAGCGCTAGGCTTGCCTTCGGTGGCAAACCAAAGCGCCGTGAGCGTGGGCCAAAGCAGAAGCAGCGTACCGATCGGTTTGTCGATTCGGGTGAGGCGCACATAGGCGGAGATTTTTTTTGCGCCTATGTTCATCGTGTCCAATTCCACGGCCCCAGTACGCTGGCGCGTCCATTGTGAAGTTTGATATCAATGCGAATTTCGTACTGCTCACGCAGCGGCACTGCCAAGAGTACCTTGGCGCGAAACCCACTGTGAAGCGCGCCGGGGAAATTTGGATAGGCGCTGAGCACATCCGGTCGCCTGCTGCGCAACTCAAGACGAGAGGCAAATTTGCCGTCTATGTATACCCGAGCCTCCGCAACCCCCGCAGGATGGAGCGCCCAGCCGTGAATGGTTACGATACCCTTCGAGTTAATCTCAGAATATTTCGAATCGAGCGCGCCGATAGGTAATAGCGGATCAATCATCTCGACAACTGGGAACCACGCATCTCGGGCTGCAACCCAGGCTTGCAAACCCAACGTCCAGAGCGCCAAAATCAAAAACACAACGCACCACGATTTTTTTCCGCGACTCATGCGACTGCTTTTGGGAATTGAAACGCGTTACGCAAGCTTAACAACCACGCAGAAAGGCGCGATTTCTCGGCGAGCATCGGCGCTTCAACGAAACGCCAACTCAAATAAGCGAAGAAACCCGTGAAAGCCGTTGTTGCGGCAATCAGTACCGCCACGGAAATTAAAGGGAAAAACGAAATGAGCGTTTGTTGAACGGGGAAGGCGTATAGATAAAGGCCGTAAGAAAAATCGCCGTGGCGCGTAATGCCAGTGAACCAACCGTGGGTATGGAGCGCAACTCCTAGCGCTAAGTAACCGACGCACATTGCGAACACCAACCAACCGGCCACTGGGGCTTGCTCGGCAAACTTTATCCAAAGGCTAATAGCGGCAAGGGAGAAAACACCGAACCACACGCGACACCACCGTGGAGTCCCCCACAGCGCGATAGCACTGCCAAGGAAAAACGGGACGACAAGCTTCAAAAACAAATAGCTATCGATAGTGAAGACTTTGACCCGAAACACACCACGCCCGAAATGCCGAAAGGCGACGACTGCGATCCCAATCAGCGTCAGTGCGACTAGCCACTTCAGCCATCGCTTTCGCGCTACCGCGCACAAGGCGAGCACAAAATAACAGCGCGCTTCAAGCGGCAAGGTCCATAACGAACCGTTGAAGCCTTGTTGCAACGGATTGTTTTCGAACGTGCCAGGTAAGTACTGCCTGATTCGCAGAAACATCCACACCAAATAGTCTTGTGTGGTGAGACTTGTGTAATAAGTGAGTAAATCGAAGCGCGTGAGTGCTGCGCCCCACACGAATACACTCACCGCAATCAGTACCCATAAGGCGGGTAAGATACGTAGCGCCCGTTTCCACAAAAACTCGCCGATGCTCGGTGTTCGCAAAAGCGAGAGCGTAACCAGATAGCCGCTCATAGCAAAAAACATGATCACGCCGATCGCGCCGAGCGACTCAACTTTAAGCGCATCATGTAGAGGATCGCCTCTGCCAAGCAGCTCAAAGCTGTGTCCAACGATCACAAGCCATGCGGCGATGAGGCGTAGTGCATCGAAATTATTGACCGCGTGGTCTTCGTGTTGAGTTTGCATGACGGAGCGCATTGTACGAAGCCCTAGCCGCGAGGCGATGTCTGCTCAAATCGTAACCGAACCCGTAGCTCGTCACGCAATCGCGAGTTTTTGATGCGCCGCGACTCACGCATAAAACTCCACAGTTCCGGCGACACGGTGTTTTTAATGTCGGCAGCGGGAACCTTCGGCACCCGCGGCAGATTGTAAGCATCAGCAACCAAATCAAACCACTGCCCCATTTTAAGTTCGGCGCAATCCACCGTGTTGTAAGCCCGCTGGGTGCGGCCCCGAAAAACCGCGAGCCAAACGATATGAGCCAAATCATCAGCGTGAATGTGGTTGCTGTAGCTATCTTCTTCGTAAACGAGCGCGGGTGTGCCGCGCTGAATACGCTCAATCGGTAAGCGATCTGGGGCATAGATGCCGGGCACGCGGAGGCGCACGCTACGTAGGTTGCGTCGCGCGCGCAACGTGCGCTCCGCGTGTACGCGACGCTTGGCCCGCGCAGACTCTGGGTTCACAGCGCGGGTTTCATCAATTTCCGCGCCCTGGCAATCGCCGTACACGCCGGTGGTGCTCACGTAGATAAGCTTGCGCGTTGTGCCGCGCAGAGCCGCGAGCGCGCGTATGAGTCTCGGGTCGCCCCCGCCTTGCGCGGGCGGCGGAGCGAGATAGAGCACTACGTTTGCCAACCCCGCAACTCCGTGCAGCGAACGAAAATCGTCTAAATCGCCCACAATGGCTCTGCCACCAGCGCCCCGAACGCTCTGCGCGTTTTCGGGCTTGCGCACGAGCGCAAACCAGCGCACGCTGGCGCGCGCGGGGCTTTTTTGAAGCATTGCGGTGAAGCGTTGTGCCACATCGCCATAGCCAATTATCAGTATTCGCATTGGGTGTTGTTTAATTTGCGAAAATTGCAGATTCCGTAAATATCACTGCGGCGCAATTTTGCCTTGTCGCCTTCACAGAAAGCATTTCAGCATGACTTTTCAGATTACCCTTCAACCCGGCGCGCATGCTTTCCCGTGCGAGGCCGATCAAACGGTGCTTGATGCAGCGCTTAAAGCGGGATTCCTATTGCCCTATGGTTGCCGCAATGGCGCCTGCGGCTCGTGCAAAGGCTCGGTTGCGGCGGGTACGATCGATTGGGGCAACTACGCGGCAGGCGTGTTGAGCGATGTTGAAAAAGCGCAGGGAAAAGCTCTTTTTTGCAAAGCGATGCCTTGCACTGATATTACGATCGAAGCACGCGACGTACGCCGAGTGGGCGATGTGCAGATAAAAAAATTGCCCGCGCGCGTGGAGCAGTTAGAAAAAGTGGTGGACGATGTGGCCATCGTGCGACTCAAAATACCGGCCAACGAACGGCTGCAGTTTCGTGCGGGTCAATATGTGGATGTGTTGCTGCGCGATGGCAAGCGCCGTAGCTTTTCAATTGGCGTAGCCCCGCACGATGATGCGCTGATCGAGTTGCATATCCGACATTTGCCAGGCGGGGCGTTTACCGATCCGCTCTTTAGCACTGGAAAAGTGAAAGATATTTGGCGTTTCGAAGGGGCATTTGGTTCGTTTTATTT
>JANMDS010000403.1:0-2163 GCA_031376405.1 Betaproteobacteria bacterium | reverse complement strand
CAAGTCGTCTCGCTTAATGATAAATTCAAATCTGCGTTTCACCCCTAGGTATTGGTCAATGAAATTGCTCCACGCCCACACAACAGTGGCCACCAAACTATCGAAGCCAATGTAACCTCACAGTACGAACAACACTTGCGTGCGATACTTAACCTCCCTTTGGGTGATACTACTGCTTTAATGCCAAGTGCAATGGTGAATCTGCTGGGCGAAGAAGGATTTTCGGGAGAAGCAAAATATCAAGGGTTAGAAGAAGTATTGGCACTATCGGGTACTCACGTGCATCTCTACGGAAAGAAGGTTACAAAACCCTTTCGCAAGATGGGGCATGTTACAATTGTAGATGCCGACTTAGAAAGTTTAAAAAAGAAAGCCAACTTTGTTAAACATACACTCAAAGTAATCGCATGAGCAAAGCAATAGTAGGCATCATAATGGGGAGCCAATCTGATTTAAAAATCATGAAAGAGGCAGCCGAGTTTTTAGAAGAAATGAAAGTTCCTTTTGAGCTTACAGTTGTATCAGCTCATCGCACACCACAGCGTATGGTAGATTACTCTTCATCGGCCAGAGGCCGTGGGCTAAAAGTAATTATTGCGGGCGCAGGCGGAGCGGCTCATTTGCCCGGCATGGTTGCCTCGCTTACCTCATTGCCTGTGATTGGTGTACCCATTAAATCATCTAATTCTATTGACGGTTGGGACTCTATTCTTTCTATTTTACAGATGCCTTCAGGTGTGCCTGTTGCTACCGTTGCTTTGAACGGTGCAAAAAATGCTGGGATTTTGGCTACTCAAATTTTAGGTTGTGAAAATAAGGTGATTGCAAAACGCCTAGACGTATTTAAAGTTAGTCTTCGTAAAAAAGTGGAAGAATCCTTTAAGTCGATCGAGAAAAAGGGTTGGAAGCATACAGAATAGCTTCTCTTCTAGGGCAGCACCCCACTTATTTTTTTTGATAGAATAGCCATTTAAAAAATGCGTACTTTGTTCTTCCTATTTTTTATAAAGAGATGAAACCCGGGGAAAAAGGTTGGCTAAAGGAGTATTTAGAGTTCCGTCAAGATCTACTAAAGGAGCTTGCCATCGGAAGTAAAAAAACCTCCCATCCAGACCAGTCTCTTTATCGTGTCATTCAACCTACAGGACTTATGTATGGACAAGCCATAAGTGCTTTAGAATATCCTGATTCTAAGCAATGGAGTGAAAAAGATCGGATGAAAATTCTATTGGCTGAAAGCTTGATCAGCAGCTCACTTCTTTTCTACGACAAACAAATAAAAAACCCAGCCGAACTTTCTGAAGTAATTTTAAAAACGTTAGAGAGCATAGGCAATTTTTACAATAACATCTTTCCTGAGCTAGCCACGCCAACTAAAACTTTATTTGGGAGAAAGAAAACACCACTTGAGTTGGCAGAAAAAATATTAGACAAGCGCGTTGATTTTTCTGAAGAATTCAATGAAAATTTTTGGGTTCAATTTTTTCATAATAGTCTTTTGTTTTTAGATATTTTTATTTTCGGTCAATGGATACATACTAATGCCGACCGGATTGTTGCAGATTTTTTTAAATACGAACGCGAAGAGTTGCGCTTCTCGGTAGTAAAAGTAATTGCTGCTGCTGCACATGCTAACAAAACGGTTGAGTTTGAAGAAAGAAAGTTGTTGGATTTCTTTCTTCAAAGCGCAGGGCTTACAGCTGAAAAAAAGAGAGAAGCCTATTCTATTTTTGATAAGGGAATTGCTATTGAAGAAATCAATTTGCCCACGAACAACTCCTGGATTTTAAAGAAATATTTTTTGGAAATAGCCATACTTACCATCTGGGCCGATAAGCAGGTGGAGGTAATGGAGCAAGATTTTTTGAAAAGGCTTTGCTTATACCTCGGTTTTTCTGATGAAGACTTAGATAACAGTATGATGGCAGTTGAGGGCTTTGTGCTAGAGCATTGGGACGAACTGAACAATCTCCAAAACAAACAAGACTATAAGCAAGTAAGCGAGCGATTCATCAATCGCATGGCTCATATTACTACCAACAACAAAAACAAACTCTTGAAGGAGGTGCAAGCAAGCGAAGGGTTAATGCTGTTGTTGAAAAAAGCAAAATCAAATGAGCTGAGTGATCAAGAAAAGAAAGACACGCAAGAGCTATTAATTCT
>JANMDS010000387.1:0-2948 GCA_031376405.1 Betaproteobacteria bacterium | reverse complement strand
ATACCCACAACAATCCAATACCTGCGGCGAAAAAACTGTTTTTTTTGGGATATTTCTATCAAAAATGGCTGTTTTTGCGCCGCAGGTATTAAAGCGTGCGGATTCTGGAAATGAAAGCCAAAGAAAAAAGCCCACTTCGGTGGGCTTTTTTCTACTTTAAGCAGAAGCGTTACTCAGCGAACTTCAATTTCAGTACTACACGCTACTGCTCAGTTTCGTGCAAAAACCGGGTCCGTCGGGAGCATTTCACTAGGCTGCGCAGCGCGCCTACAACCCAAGCTTTCGCTTAAAAGCAGCCAGCTCCCGCTCAAGCCGCGCAATCTTTGCATCTTTCTCTTTTTCTACGGCAACGATTTTGGCGTTCAAGCCCTGTATCGCCGCTTGTGCTTCGCCACACGGCCACAACGCCCAGCAGAATTAGCGCAAGCGGCGCAGGCGTGGGCACGTCCAGTGCGGCCTGCGCCCGCTCTACTAACAGATCACCGAACAGAAAATTGGCTACCGCGAAATTCGCGGTTGTCTGGAATACCCCCGCACTGTCGAGTGCAGACAAATAGCCCCATTCGGTAAACGAGGCGATGACAAATCCGTAGTCGGGGAATAACGTATTGAAATCGTTCGACACCACATCGTCAGTCCAGTTAAGTTGGGTCGGCACGCCTGCGCTGGGATCGAAAAACGCAGGGCGTGAGCCGGAACCAGTGTCGGAAAAGTATCGATTGAGATACGTCTCAAAGCTTCCGAAGCGCCCAACGGAGCGAAATTCAACCGGCCCGACCTGCGAATCCAATCGGATCGTATCGTATGCTGTCGATCGCGATGACGCGGCAGCGTAGACCTGCGAATCGTTCGGACTAGCTCGATCGTTGCCATAAATCAGGACATCCTTCTGTTGCAATGGCGTACGGATGGTGACCAGCGTATTGGGTTCCATCGCGGGCGCGTCGCCGCTTCGAGGTGCGTTTGCAAAGTTAAACCCCGCGACGGATAGGCTCGCCGTCACCCATGGCATCGTGCCGGCGCTGATGTGAGCCGCAGAATTTGGGGAGAAAAACGACGCTTGAAAGGCCTCCCCAAGCACTGCGCTCGCGTCCCGCGCGACGGGAATCGCCTCTAGCTCGAAACGCAGCTGAGCAGTAAAAGGGGTGCCTGCGGCGATCGTGGTCCGAGTTCCCGCATCCAAAGAAAAGAAACCGAACGCATCGAAAGTACTTGCAGGCTCCGAGGCTGTTCTATTGATAACCGATACGTCGCGGGCAAGGTGTCCGTATAGATCGAGCACGATTGTCGTGGCGCCGACCGGCAATGGAACCGATAGGCCCGTCGCCGCTAGGAGTAGCCTAACGCCACACACGACCCATTTTTGAAGTTGCTGCGAGACCCGCAGAATTGTGTACCGTTTCATCATAACCTCCGAGTTAATAAATCAGAGCACCTACCACCACACCATCGGTCAGGAACGACCCAATGCAACAGCTCTAAGAGTAAGAACGGATTTGGTCGAGAATTTCTCTCAAAAAGTGGTTGCGATCAAACGCCGATTTGCGCAGGAGCTTGTACCTGTGGCGCAAGTCCATTGCGCCACAGGTATCAGTCCGAGGCCCTACAAACCCAGCTTACGCTTAATCGCTGCCAGCTCGCGCTCAATGCGCTCGATCTTCGCATCTTTTTCTCTCACGATTGCCTCCAAGCCTTGGATGGCGGCCAGTGCAACTCCTGAGGCATCGACGGTAGAGATGTACTGCGGATCGTTACCAACATTAAAGGCTTTATGAAAATCTTCTGCAATCGGTCCGATGTGCCGCTCGCTCGTGCCTTTATAGTTCCAGCCGAGCACGGGCAAGCTCACCACTTTACGCAAGATTTCTTTTGCATTGAGCGCAGTAAATTGATCTTTGAACGCGCGGGAAGAGCCGTTCGTCCATGCGCCGCCTATCGTAAGGTGTGCGCCGTTGCCGTTCGTGGCACTTGTGCCGACCTGAATCGGATGGGTCGCTGCCGAGCGCGCGAACCCAACGAAGCCATCGGCTTGGATGATCATCCGCGTGGCCGTCGTGCCGCCGGTGCGGAAACGCAACGACTGATCGTCGTTAAATCCAAAGATTGCCGCGTTCGAATGATTGTTTGGGCTACCAAAGCGAATGCCGCTCGAGATGCCAGCGCCATCGGGTGCGAACATATGGATGAGCGATGAGGTGTCGCTTTCGAGTAGCAGCGTCGCCGATTGCGGCGTAATTGTGCCCGCGCCCGCGCCCCGGCGTACATGCATCGTGCCGCCGGGAGCGTTAGTATTCAGGCCGAAACCGCCGACGGCGCGCACGTTGAACTGGTTGGCGGCGGTAGATTCGGTAGCGCCACCAGATGTATCACTCCAGACGAAAGCACCTTCATGGAGCGCCATGGCACCGCTGCCTGCGGCGAAGCTACTGCGACCACTAGCGGTGTTGAGGTTTCCGCCCGGAACCGTTGCGAGAGACCCGCTAGCAGTGTTTGAGAAGCCCCCCCCTATGGTTGAGTTATCTCCACTGGCTATGTTGCCGGAGCCCCCGCCTATGGTTGAGTTACCTCCACTGGCTATGTTGCCGGAGCCCCCGCCTATGGTTGATTTATCTTCACTGGCTATGTTGCCGGAGCCCCCGCCGACCGTCGCAAAGTTTCCACCGGCTCCCGTAGCATTTCCCACGCGATTCCCTTGCCCTCCACCGATGGCCCCATACCAGCCGTTGCCGCCAGTACTATCGCCGACGATATTGTTCAGCCCGCCTGAAATCGTGGCGCCCTGCATGGCACCGCCTGAATTGCTCAGCGCATTGCTGCTATCGCCATTGATCACGTTTGGTTGGCCCGAGCCCGCATGCTGCACCACCCGCAACCCATCCCCGGTAGACAAAACGAGGCTGATTTGCGAGCCCCCGCTACGCACGGTAAGGTTCTGAGCATCCGTCGTG
>JANMDS010000381.1:0-12075 GCA_031376405.1 Betaproteobacteria bacterium | reverse complement strand
TCTGCTTTTAATACTAGCGCTAACGTATCGCTACCCGCTTCGAGTTTGCGTGCGCCGGGCTCCGCGACATAGAGCGTGTTGTGTTTAGGTAACCCCTCGCCTAATAAGCCAGACTGCGCGAGGGCATAGCGCTTGGCGTTGTTTTGCAGAAGCAAATACGGCTTGGATTTATCATCGGCATCACGGTGTTCTTTAAACGCGATTTCGGTGATCACACCGCCCACGGTTGAAACCTTAGCCACGAACAAATCGGTTTCAATATCAATAAGCTCACCACTACCGTTAGCAGCCGTTGCCGGCACGGCTGGACTCACAGCGGCGGCGTTTGGAACACCGACATTGCTAGCCGCCGCTGGCGAGGCTGCAGCGGCGGATGGCACGTCTTTCGCGGCTGCTTTGCCGTTCGGCTGAGCAGGCACGCTGATGGCCGCATTGGCTGGTTTGGGCGGTGCGTTGTGCTTTTGCCACGCGTCCCACAACATCACGCCAGACATGGCGAAAATGACAAACAATACTAGTCGTTGCGTATCCATAAGCTTCTAAGTGGGGCAGGCGGTACGGGGTTCAACCCGCCTTCGTTAAAGGGGTGACATTTACACAATCGTTGCGCCGCGAGCAGCGAACCGGCCGCCGCGCCGTGGGTGGCAATAGCCTCGCTCGCATAATCAGAGCAACTAGGAAAAAAACGGCAGCGCGGCCCGAGGAGAGGCCGAAAAATCCATTGGTAGGCTTTTAGCAGCCCAAGTAGCGCGGCCTTCACTGCGCAGACGCCGTTTTTGGCAAAAGGCGCTGCCACATCGCATCGAGATCGGCGCGGAGCAATCGAGCCCAATCCGCTGGCGATTGTGCGCGGTCGTTAGCGATAACCTGCACCACGACGTCATAGCCGACTAGCGTTTGGGCATGCAGGCGAAAACTCTCACGTATTTGCCGCTTCGCTGCGTTACGCCGGACGGAGGTTCTCAAAAGCTTTTTTGGCACGACCATTCCGATTAGCGCGGAGGTTTGCGCCGCTTTGGCTGCTACAAAAACTCTACACCACGCCCCTTTGACTTGGGGGCGGCTGCGCAGCGCACGCTGAAAAATGACAGGCTCGTTTAGGCGGGCTCGTGCTGGCAGGCGCTCGCCCATGTCGCAGATGGAGTGTGATTTAAACCGCGAGGCGCTTACGGCCCTTGGCGCGACGTGCGTTGAGCACATTGCGGCCGCCTACCGTTTTCATGCGCGAACGAAAACCGTGCGTGCGTTTGCGGCGGACTACGGAGGGTTGGAATGTACGTTTCATGGTCGTTCTCTTTTAACAGCATCCGGCGTTGGCTCAATTTGGGGAGTTAGAGCCACGCTGGAAATTTATGATAGCCCGCCATTGTAGCGTGTGACGAATCGTTTCGTCTATCCTCGTAAAATGTATTGATGCAACCCAAAGACCCTGTGCGACAACATGGAAAACCCCTCCCAGAGGGGCCGCAGTCGATTGCTGCGTGGGAGCACTGTGTCGCCCATTTCAAGAGCGCGCTTTCGCCTCAGCAGTTCAACACCTGGATTGCTCCGCTTTCCGCTAGTGTGAGCGTGGAGGACGGGACGACGGTTTTTGCGCCCAATACGTTTATTCATAAGTGGGTAAAAGACCGATTCTGGGGTGAAATTGCAGAATTACTTGCCAAAAATGGTGCTGTTGGTGTGCGCTTACTTATATCAAAACAAAATGAATATAAGCTTACCGCAGAAAGCGAGCCTTCCTCAACCGTGGCGGCGGAGCCGTCGGCCCAACGCAATGCGGTTCGTGAACCCAGAAATTCATACAGCGTTGAATCGCCGCCGCCGGTCGATGCCCCCGCCCGGGCAGCCGGCGATGCCCGGCTACTCGAAGAGCACACGTTTTCTAGTTTCGTATCTGGGAAGGCCAATCAATTGGCACTCGCTGCTGCTAGGCAGGTGGCAGATAACCCAGGCGGCGGTTACAACCCGCTTTTCATATACGGTGGTGTCGGTTTAGGGAAAACCCACTTGATTCAAGCAGTGGGCCACCAAGTTTTAGCCAACCAGTCCGGCGCGCGCGTGCGCTATATGCACTCGGAGCGCTACGTTCAGGATGTGATGAAGGCGTATCAGAGAAAATCATTTGATGAGTTCAAGTCAAGCTACCGATCGCTCGACGTACTGCTGATTGACGATATCCAGTTTTTTGAAGGCAAAGAGCGAACGCAGGAGGAGTTTTTCTACCTCTTCAACACATTGATTGAAGCCCGCAAGCAAATCATACTTACTAGCGATACGTTTCCGAAGGAAATTTCTGGCTTAGACGAACGGCTGCGCTCGCGCTTTGGTTGGGGACTTACCGTTCAGCTAGAGCCTCCCGAAACAGAAATGCGGGTGGCAATTTTGCTTTCCAAGGCCAAAGCAGTAAATATCGGCCTTGATGAAACCGTCGCGTTTTTCGTTGCTAAACAGGTACGCTCAAACGTGCGTGAACTCGAAGGCGCATTAAAACGAATCATTGCCTATGCAAGTTTTCACAATGTGGCTATCTCGCTCACTGTTGCCAAGGAGGCACTGCGCGACTTGCTTGCCGCGCAAAACCGGCAGGTTTCCATTGAGAACATCCAAAAAACAGTTGCGGACTACTACAAGCTGAAAGTGGCGGATATGCACTCTAAAGCGCGTTCCCGCTCCGTGGCCCGCCCGCGACAAGTGGCGATGTATTTGACCAAGGAGCTAACGCGTCTGTCCTTGCCTGAAATAGGTCAAAGCTTCGGCGGCCGCGACCACACCACTGTATTGCATGCGCACCGGCAAATCGCTTCGTTACGCGAAAGCGACGCGGTAATCCAACGTGATTGTGGCTTTTTATTGCAAGTATTACGCGGATAATCGCCTTGTGGATGATTTCGGTATAACTTGGTAGTCAATTGGGGATCTGTGTGAATAAACCTTTTATTGGTCAATATTGCCCACAACTCGCTAGCAATACCTACAACCTTTGAGCCTGCTTATCATTACAATAAGAGGTTGGTTTAAAAGCGTTTTTTCGAGTTATTCACATCGTTTGACTGCCTTCATCATCATCATCTTCATTATATAAATCATGCAAATAAAGAACTGTTCCCGCGACATTCTGCTTAAACCACTGCAGGCGGTGTCTGGAATCGTAGAGCGAAGACAAACTTTACCGATCCTTTCCAACGTCTTAATCGAGACCGGAAACGACAAGCTTAAGTTCACCGCAACGGATTTGGAAATCCAAATTAGCGCTGAGATTGCATACGAGTCTAAAGATCCGCAATCAACGACCGTTACCGCACGCAAATTGCAAGATTTACTACGTGCTCTTCCAGAGGATGCAAGCGTTAATCTTGACGCAAAAGATAACAAGATGACGCTCAAGGCTGGTAAGAGTAAATTTCAGCTGCAAACACTCGGTGCTGCGGACTTTCCCCGTATTACAAAAAGTTCGGATCGCGTTCAAGCGTTTTCCATTCAGCAAAAGGAGCTTAAGCAACTCATTAAGCTGACTGAATTTGCAATGGCGCAGCAAGATATTCGCTATTACTTAAATGGCGTGTTGTTTGTTTTAGAAAATGATCAACTCATTGCTGTCGCAACCGATGGCCATCGCATGAGCTATGCGCGTACGTCGTTGGCGGGCAACTTTAGCAAGCAAGAAGTCATCGTGCCACGCAAAACGATTCTTGAGCTCTCGAAGCTTTTGCAAGATAGTGAAGAAGTCGTGAGCGTGGAAATATTAGCGAATCAAATTCGCTTTGGTTTTGCCAATATTGAGCTGGTTAGCAAAGTAATAGATGGCAAATTCCCAGACTACAACCGCGTAATCCCAACGGGGCACACGAAGCATGTAGTAATTGATCGGGCTCTGCTTTTGCATACATTGCAAAGGGCAGCAATTTTGTCTAACGAGAAATTTCGTGGTGTACGCGTCGTGCTGGCTACTGGAAGCCTAAAAATTGTTTGTACCAATGCCGAGCAGGAGGAAGCCGAAGAAGAATTAGATGTAGCCTACGAAGGTGATTCGATTGATATTGGTTTCAACATAAACTACTTGCTCGATGCGTTGGGAACCATTCCTGGATCAGAGCTTAAACTATCATTTAGCGACGGCGCTTCCAGTGCGCTAGTTACGGTGCCCGAGCGCGATGATTACAAGTACGTGGTTATGCCGATGCGCATTTGAGTCAAATTGAAGAAATTTGGCGAGATAAACTCTAAAAGCCCCCTTATTTGCGCCGCAGGTATTGCATGTATCTGCGGCGTTATGTTTATGTTTTATGAAGTAGTTGTACCGAAGAAAGCATTGCTATGAGTAACAAAGACTACGATTCATCCTCGATTCGCATCCTCAAAGGCTTAGAAGCCGTTCGCAAACGCCCCGGCATGTACATCGGCGATACCTCCGACGGCACCGGTTTGCACCACATGGTATTTGAAGTGGTGGACAACGCGATTGACGAAGCCTTAGCAGGGCATTGTGATGATATTCATGTCACGATCCACGCGGATAATTCGATCAGCGTGACCGACAACGGCCGAGGCATTCCGGTCGATATCAAAAAGGACGATGAGTTTCAGCGTAGCGCGGCGGAGATCGTGCTAACAGAGTTACACGCCGGTGGTAAGTTTGACCAAAACTCTTACAAAGTATCAGGCGGTTTGCACGGCGTAGGTGTCTCATGTGTAAACGCGCTTTCGGTTTGGTTGAAAGCAACCATTCGTCGTGATGGCAAAGTGCATCATGTTGAATTTAAGCAAGGCGCAACCGTAGCTCCCTTGAAAGCGACGGGCAAAACAGATAAACGAGGCACCGAAATTCACTTCCTTGCGGATCCGGAAATTTTTGGTGACACCGTCGAGTTTCACTGGGATATTTTGGCTAAGCGCTTGCGTGAGCTTTCGTTCTTAAATCATGGTGTAAAGATTGAGCTGATTGACCAACGCAACGGTAAGAGTGAAAACTTCGCTTACGCTGGCGGAATTAAGGGTTTTGTTGAGTACATGAACAAATCCAAATCCGTCTTGCACAAAAATGTGTTTCACTGCATTCATGAAAAAAATGGTATTACGGTGGAAGCCTCGATGCAGTGGAACGATTCATACGGCGAATCTGTGCAGTGCTTTACCAACAACATACCTCAGCGAGACGGCGGTACCCACCTAACCGGTTTGCGGGCGGCGATGACCAGAACGGTATTGAAATACATTACCGCCAACGAGTTGGATAAAAAAGCAAAAGTAGAAGTGACGGGGGACGATCTTCGCGAAGGCTTGACCTGTGTATTGTCAGTTAAAGTTCCAGACCCAAAATTCAGCTCACAAACAAAAGACAAGTTAGTTTCTTCAGAAGTACGCCCCGTAGTTGAAGAGGTTGTGGCAGATAAATTAGGCGATTTTTTGCAGGAATATCCGAGCGACGCGAAGACTGTGTGCGGCAAAATTATCGATGCCGCCCGCGCCCGCGAAGCCGCGCGCAAAGCCCGTGAGTTAACCCGGCGTAAAGGCGTGCTCGACTCAATGGGGCTCCCAGGAAAATTGGCCGATTGCCAAGAAAAAGATCCGGCCTTGTGTGAAATTTACTTAGTAGAAGGTGATTCCGCGGGAGGCACCGCGAAGCAAGGACGCGATAGAAAGTTTCAAGCGATTTTGCCTTTGCGTGGCAAGGTTTTGAATGTAGAAAAAGCGCGCTTCGATAAAGTGATTGCAAGCGAGCAAATCGTCACGCTCATCACCGCACTAGGCACGGGTTTTGGCAAGGACGAATACAACGCAGATAAGCTGCGCTATCACCGCATCATCATCATGACCGATGCGGACATTGACGGCGCACACATTCGCACACTATTGCTAACCTTCTTCTTCCGTCAAATGCCGGAGCTCGTCGAACGCGGCCACATTTATATCGCGCAACCCCCCTTGTTTAAAGCGAAACACGGCAAGGAAGAGACGTATTTAAAAGATGAATTTGAGTTGAAGCAATATTTGCTCAAACTCGCGCTGAAAGGCTCTTCTGTAATGCCTGCTGGCCAGAGCGAGGCATTGTCTGACAAAGCCTTGGCCGATATGTCTCGTCAGACCATCTTAGCGGATGCGGTGATGGAGCGGCGCTCGCGCAGCGTAGATTTAGCTGTGATGGAAGCGATGGGCCAGGGTCAAATCGTAGATCTCACGGATGAGACTACAACCGAAACCAGCGGGAAAAAATTGAGCCAATCTATTGCGGATCCTCAGCTTTCATTCCAAGCGCGCTACGATGATAAGACTGAGCAGTACATGCTCCTCATCAATCGGGTAACACCTGGCGGCATCCGCACCAGCGTGGTAAGTCACGAGTTTCTGGAAAGCGGTGATTTCGAGCAAATCAAGAAAACGGCACAGTTGCATGCGTTAATTGGCGTAGGCTCTAAGGTGAAGCGAGGTGACGATGAGTTTGAAGTAAAGAGCTTCAAAAGTGCGCTCGATTGGCTCATGGAAAAAGCCCGCGGCGGCATGTCCATCCAGCGCTACAAAGGCTTGGGTGAAATGAACGCCGAGCAGCTCTGGGATACCACGCTCGATCCGAAAGTTCGCCGCTTACTGCGTGTGCAAATCGAAGACGCTATAGGCGCTGACGAAACCTTCACTACCTTAATGGGTGAGGAAGTAGAGCCTCGGCGCAATTTCATTGAATCAAATGCGATGGGTGTGCGAAACCTCGACGTTTAAAAGTATCCCGTGAAAACGTTCCGATATGTGCTGTATGCATTTACAATATCGGCATGTCACTAGCCGTACTTTATTCCCGATCGCTTTCGGGCGCGTCTGCGCCGCTGGTAACCGTCGAAGTGCATTTGGCAGGTGGGTTGCCAATTATCAATATTGTGGGGCTACCCGAGGCGGAAGTGCGCGAAAGCCGTGATCGAGTGAAGGCAGCGCTGCAAAACGCCGGATTTGATTTTCCACAACGACGCGTAACAATAAATTTGGCACCGGCAGATGTTCCAAAGGAAAGCGCGCGTTTTGACCTTCCTATTGCGATTGGTATCTTGGCGGCAAGCGGTCAGTTACCTGCGGAGGAGCTGAAGCATTATGAGTTTGCAGGTGAGCTAGCGCTAACGGGTGAACTTCGACCCGTCCGCGGCGCGTTCGCCATGATGTTGCATGCAAGGGTAGAGGGTCGTACCTTCATCATGCCGATGCTTAGCGCTCTTGAAGCTTCGCAAGTGCCAAGCGCGAATGTATTGGGTGCAGGTACGCTTCTGGATGTGGTAGCGCACCTTCACGGGCAGCAAAAATTAACGAGATCGTTTGAAAAAAGTGCTCGAATTGCGCCGCAGGTCTTACCTGATTTGAGCGATGTAAAAGGGCAAACGCAGGCAAAGCGCGCGTTAGAGGTGGCGGCGGCGGGTAGACACTCACTACTTATGGTTGGGCCGCCCGGCACGGGTAAATCTATGCTTGCACAGCGCTTGGCCGGAGTTCTTCCGCCGATGACGGAAGATGAGGCGATGAGTTCCGCGGCAATCAACTCCTTGGTGGGAGGCTTCGATCCAGCATGTTACGGACAGCGACCGTACCGCGCACCACACCACACCGCTAGCGCAGTTGCATTGGTAGGTGGTGGTTCAGAGCCCCGCCCAGGGGAAATTTCACGTGCGCATTTCGGGGTGCTTTTTCTCGACGAATTGGCCGAGTTTGATCGGCGCGTTTTGGAAGTCTTGCGCGAGCCACTGGAGGCCAAAAAGATTAACATTTCTAGGGCTGCGCGGCAGGCCGAATTCCCTGCGGACTTTCAATTGATCGCTGCGATGAACCCGTGCCCTTGCGGGTATTTGGGTCACGTCTCATCGCGCTGTCGGTGCACGCCAGATCAGGTGATTCGTTACCGCGGAAAGATTTCTGGCCCACTAATGGACCGGCTGGATTTGCAAATCGAAGTTCCCACAATTCCTGCTGATGAGTTGATGCGCACTTCCGATGGGGAAGCTTCTAGCGCAGTTCGCGTGCGGGTAACGCAGGCGTTCGAGCGCCAAATTGATCGTCAAGGCAAACCGAATTCAGCACTCGGAACGAAAGAAATCGATAAGCACTGTCTACTCGATGATGCAGGGTCAAAGCTTATGCAAACCGCAATTTCACGGCTCGGTTTGTCCGCGCGTGCGCACCACCGAATTTTGCGTGTGGCGCGAACCATTGCTGATTTAGGGTTGAGTGAATCAATTGGTTCGGCGCACGTGGCTGAGGCGATCGGGTACCGAAAAGCACTCGATAAGCAACGTTAGCGTGGGTGAAACCGCGGCACTTTGGGCGCTCTTCGGCACAGCCTTTCTCTCCTCTACAGTTCTGCCACTACCGTCAGAAGGCGCGTTGTTGGCGTTTCAAAGTGTTTTCCCAACGAAGGTCTCGGTAGGTGTCCTAGTGGCGACAATCGGAAACACGCTCGGTGGATTGACGACCTATTTGATAGGTCGTTTTACAAGTAGGTTCTTTCCAAAAATAGACAAATTTGCGCCGCAAGTACAGAGCCTGCTAGGACGCTTCGGCCCGATGACGCTGCTGTTTTCTTGGATCCCAGTTTTCGGCGATCTCCTCTGTGGAATCGCAGGGTGGATGAAACTTTCAGTTATGAGGTGTGTTTTTTGGATGGGAATCGGAAAGGGATTGCGGTACGCTGCAGTCGCGGTAATGGCGCTCAAATTGAACGGATTTGTGGGATAAGTTACTTTGGAAAGCGGCCCTTTCAATTTTTTACTGAGCGCACTCCACGGGGGCGCGTACACCTGTAAGTAAGTTATGCCTAACCAACAAAAAACCGCTGTCGTCGAACTCACTGAAGTATCCAAATCGTACCTGTACGATGCCAGTGGCTGGAGCCGTTTGCGACGCTGGCTCGGGGTCGGTTTCGCGCCACAAAAGCAAACGGCTGTTCTAAAGCCGTTGAGTTTGCGGATTGAGCAAGGAGAAATTGTCGGGATAGTTGGCAGAAATGGAAGCGGTAAGAGCACACTATTGAAGCTCATAGTTGGAACCCTAACGCCGACAACGGGCTCGGTGTTAACCAACGGCCGAATTACTGCGTTGCTTGAGCTCGGGCTTGGTTTTAACCCAGAATTTACAGGTCGCGACAACGTTTCGAACTATCTCGCTCTAAACGGTTTTTCTGAGGAACACATCAAATCGCTCATGCCTGCAGCCGAAAAATTTGCAGAGATTGGCGCCTACTTTGGTCAAGCGATGCGAACGTATTCGAGTGGTATGCAAATGCGCGTAGCGTTCGCGGCGGCTACCGCGGTACGGCCCGACATACTTATTGTCGATGAAGCACTCGCAGTCGGAGATAGCTATTTCGTGCATAAATGCATCGAGCGCATTCGCAATTTCTGCGCCTTAGGCACCACCTTGCTGTATGTTAGTCATGACATGAACAGCGTTCGCACGCTTTGCACACGCGCTATTTTGCTTGACGCGGGGGAACTGCTGGGCGATGACGCACCTGCAAAGATCTGCGACTTCTACAATGGGCTCTTGGCAAAAAAAGAAGAACAGTCCGCGATAGAGCAAGTGGTGCGCAGTGACAGTTGGATTGAAACTCGAAGTGGCTCGCATAAAGCGAAAATTTCGAGCGTGAGTCTAGTAGACGCGCAGAGCCATCTGCCAACAAAAATGGTTAAGCTTCAACAGTGGATACGCGTTGAAATAGAGATAGATCTGCACGCGCCGATAGAGCGGTTAGTTGTTGGGGTCATGTTAAAAGATCGATGGGGGCATTTGGTTTGGGGAAGTAACACATGGCATGCCGATAAGGTGCTCAAAGACTTTCCACATGGTTGCAAGAAGCTCTTTTGCAGTCTTAAAATTCAATGTTGTTTAGGGGCGGGTTCATACGGAATAACCGTGGCAATTCACGAAGATGATCAGCACACAACGAACAATTTCGACTGGATTGACAACGCTATCGTCTTTGATGTTGAACGGAGCGAATCAGAAACCTTTTTTATTGGATCAACGTTTCTTCCGAACAAATTTGACGTTGAATTTAAAGGCAACGGCGAAAAGTTATAACTAGGAAATACCAACCTTCTCGGGGAGGCAATATGAGAAGTATGATGAGTGCAGTGATTGATTTTCTGCTACCGAGCCTAGCACTGCGACGAAAGTCATTGGAGCGGGCGATTGCGCTGCTCCAAGTTACTCAAGCGGATCGGGATCGCAGTGTCCAAGCCGCTTTAGATCAGGCAAAACGCGAAATCCAAGTGCTCGACGGTCGCCTCAACGATGCAAGATTAGACCACCATCAAAAAAAAGTGGTAGCGCCAAGTTTGTTGTTAAACATTGACCATCTACCGCAGATTGGTTCTACGGCACCGATCTCCGAAGAGGGTCTGTATGCGGCATTCGAAAAAATCTATTACGATAGCGCTACAGTAGCCGTAAATCAGCGGGTGTACATGCCTTTCTTGCCAATTGCAAAGGGAAAGGGTGCGATAGATCTTGGGTCTGGGCGTGGTGAGTTCATGCAGATCCTAACTGAATTCGGCTGGAAGCCTATAGGTTTTGATTTAAATACAGTGCAATGTGAAATCGCTCGCGCAAAGGGACTTTCCGTTTCGTGCATAGATTTGATTGAAGGGCTAGACGCTGCAAAAAATGAATCGGTCGACCTGATTACCGCACTTCAGGTCGTAGAGCACATGTCGCCGGCAGCGGTTAAGCGGGTGCTTAAACGCAGTAATGAAGTGCTGGTACCTAAGGGAAAAATCATTGTTGAAACGGTGAACCCGTTGTCGCCCTACGCGCTTTCACATTTTTGGCTAGATGAAACACACGTTCGACCCGTTTGCTCGTATTGGATAGAGTTTTACTTATCGCAGTATGGATTTACTGAAATACAAACCTTGTATCAAGACCCTGTCCCGACAGAATGGCGAACCGATAGCGTATTGTCCAACTATTCAAACTACGCCGTAATCGCAACGAAGCCATGAATAAACGCATATCGATAGTGGTTCCTGCCTTCAAAGAAGCGGCAAATCTGCCCATCTTGGTTGAGCGTTGCAACCAGGTGGGGGAAAAGATAAAGGGTCAATATCAGATCGACTTAATCCTAGTTGATGATGGCAGTGCTGATAAAACATGGTCGACGATCAAACAGCTATCGGAAAAGTACGCAAACGTTACGGGAATAGCGCTTTCTCGCAATTTTGGCAAAGAGATCGCTCTTACGGCAGGTATCCACGCTGCGCAGGGTGTGGCGGTGATTTGTATGGACGCTGACTTACAGCACCCACCAGAGGTCATTCCAGAGTTGCTGGATGCGTGGGAGAAGGGCGCAAAGGTTGTTTCGACAAAGAGGCGGATTACCAAGCTACCGCTTATGCGACGAATGGGCTCTCGCATTTATTATTGGTTGATGAAACATGTAGCTGGAGTAAGTTTGACCGCTCAAGCGACGGACTTTGGACTCTACGATAGATCAGTAATCGATGTCTTCAATCGCATGACCGAGCGCAGCCGAATGTTTCGCGGGATGATTGACTGGCTTGGCACTGAACGAAGTGTCGTGGAGTTTGATTCCGCAGAGCGATTGCATGGCGAAGCGGGCTACTCCTACGCCAAACTTTTTACGCTTGCAGTCAACAGTCTCACTTCGTTTTCGTTGTTTCCGCTCAAAGTAACAGGATATCTTGGTGTGGTGACGTTCACGCTAAGTACATGCCTCTTAGCTGTAATGCTTCTAGACAGGTTTTTCTTTAGTCACTTTGTTTTTACAACCTTAGCGTTCGTTGTGGTTGCCAACACTATATTCATTGGCGTCGTGTTGATGGCGCTAGGTTTAATGGCACTATATATCGGTGTGATTCACAATGAGGTGATCAATCGGCCGTTGTATGTTGTTGCTGAATCGACAAGATCCGTTTCACACTTAGCCTCCAGCACGCCAAGTTGTGAGGTGTAACACAATCGTGTTTGGATTTACCCCGAATTGGTGGACACATTTATGATGTGGAAACTTGAAGGGAAATACGATGAGCGGGAACAAAAGAGTAACGCCGTACGATGAGGCGTTTCGGCAGCAAATGGTGGAATTGG
>JANMDS010000152.1:0-21706 GCA_031376405.1 Betaproteobacteria bacterium | reverse complement strand
TTGGGCGTGGCGCTGCCGCTGGTGAGCGCGGTAGTGTGGGTGTAAGCGACGCGTCACCAGAGATACCTGCGGCGCAATAACGGCACTTTTTAGGAATTATCGCCTAGAAAAATGCCGTTTTTACGCCGTGAACAATGCGCGCCACGGATCGCACGTAAAACTACTGTAGCGATTTAATCAACGCAACGTACGCCTTTTTTGCATCGTCCTGGCTAGTGCCTTTCTCGGCTAACCACGCATCAAATTTACGCCGCCCAATGGGGTCGGTCAAACCGGGGCGTTTGCCTGCGTTGTCGCCTTCGCTGCCTTGCTTGTAAAGCGCGTACATCTTGAGAAGCGTATCGTTGCCTGGGCGGGATTTGAGGGCTTTGGCATCTTCACTGGCTTTTTCGAACTGGGCTTTGAGTGCGCTCATGGATTGAACTCCGTGGTTTATAGTGGCGGTAAGAAAATAATTAAACCATAGTTCGAGGAGTGTTTCAGCATGGCGCAACGAAAACCGATGTCCAATGTGGACCACGCGTGGTTGCGCATGGATTCGTCTTCGAACCTAATGATGATTGTGTCGGTGTTCATCTTCGATGCACCGATGAATTTTGGGTTTTTTAAACAACGGATCAGCGAGACGATGTTGCAATACCCACCGTTTACGAGCCGCGTGATCCGTGAGCCTGCGCGCGCTTGGTGGGAACACGATGCCTCGTTTGATCTCGATCATCATTTGCACCGCGTCTCACTCCCCGGCAACGCGGACAAGTTGGAACTCGAAGCGTTCGTAGCCGATCTGGCGAGTCAGCGTCTAGATATGTCCCGCCCGCTGTGGCAATTTCATTTGGTAGAAAATTATTTGGGTGGGCAGGCACTCATTGCGCGCGTTCACCATTGCATTGCCGATGGCATTGCGTTAGTGGGCGTGATGCTGTCAATGACGGGCGGAGAGGTGGCGCCGCAAGTGCTGGAGCGCAACGCGAAAGCAAAGGCGATGTACGAAGCGTCAAAGCACGCAGTGGAAAGCGACGAGAGAGAAAATCAGTGGCAGGGCTACTTGCAACCGCTTACAAACCGGATTGTTTCAACGCTGAACAATACGGGTAATTTTGCAGAAAAATATTTGAGCTTGCTCACCCAACCCGAGCGGTTTAGCGATATTGGCAAGCTTGTAAATCAGTTTGCAAAAGATGCCGCACTCTTGGCCGCAATGCCCAACGACACGCCTACCCGATTGAAAGGTAAGCCGCAAGCGCTCAAAGCGGTGGCGTGGAGCGAGCCGATGCCGCTTTCAGAAGTGAAGGCGGTAGGCAAAACGCTGGGTTGCTCGATTAATGATGTGCTGATGGCGTGCGCAGCCGGCGCAGTGCGCAGCTATTTGCTCAAGTGCAACGATGTAATTGACGACGATGCCGATGTGCGCGCGATGATCCCGGTGAACCTGCGCACACCTGGCACCGAGTGGAAGCTGGGCAACAAATTTGGCCTCGTTCCACTCACGCTCCCGATCGGCATTGAACATCCACTCTTGCGCGTGCTGGAGGTGCGCACCCGCATGAATGCGCTCAAAGGCAGTACGCAGGCGGTGCTCGCGCAATGGGTATTGGGCTTGGTAGGCGCCACGCCAAAGCCAGTGCAAAAAGAGGTGTTGAATCAACTCGCGCGCAAAGCTACCGCAGTGATGAGCAATGTGCCAGGCCCAAGCACGCAGCTTTCGCTCGCGGGTGCGCCACTCAAACAAATTTTGTTTTGGGTGCCGCAATCGGGGGATATCGGGTTGGGCATTTCTATTCTCTCGTACAACGGTGGAGTTCAAATCGGGGTGATTTCCGACAAGAAGTTGTGCCCCGATCCGCAAGAGATTTGCGACCGCTTTGCCCCTGAGTTTGAAAAATTGGCGCTCGGTGTTCTGCTCAATCCGTGGTGGCCGGAGGTGGTGGATAAGCTGAGTATTTCCGAGGCGACATAACCTGCATAACAAGGCGGCTGACCGCAAATGCGACCAACCGCCTTTCAAACCCATTGCTTAGCGCGTTACTCAGCGCAAATCAAACCGATCCAAATCCATCACTTTTGTCCAAGCCGCTACGAAGTCGCGCGTGAACTTTTCCTTAGCGTCATTGCTCGCGTACACCTCGGCGATCGCGCGGAGCTCGGAGTTTGAGCCCAGCACCAAATCAACGCGCGTGGCGGTCGCCTTTAAGCCACCGCCCGCATCGCGCCCCTCAAAGGCGGAGCTTCTTTCATCGGTCGGCGTCCAGTGCGTAGCAATATCCAGCAGGTTGATGAAAAAGTCATTGGTAAGCGTACCAGGGCGTTGCGTGAACACCCCGTGTGATGCGTCGTCTACATTTGCGCCCAGCACGCGCAATCCACCCACAAGCACCACCATTTCGGGCGCAGTGAGTGTGAGCAGTTGTGCGCGGTCTACCAGAAGCGCATCGGCACTGCCTGCAAATGCTGCCTGAGCATAGTTTCGAAAGCCATCTGCGATGGGCTCTAACACTGCAAACGATGCCGTGTCCGTTTGCGCCTGCGTCGCATCCGTGCGTCCGGCACTAAAAGGCACCGTTAACGTTTGCCCAGCCGAGGCCGCTGCCTTCTCCACGCCCACGCAACCGCCGAGCACAATGAGGTCGGCTAGCGATACAAACCTACCTGTTGTTGCTGCGGCATTAAATTCGTTTTGAATTTCGCCTAGGGCTTTCAATACAACTGCCAGCTTGCTTGGCTGATTAACAGCCCAATCTTTTTGTGGTGCGAGTCGAATTCGCGCGCCATTCGCGCCTCCACGTTTGTCAGAGCCGCGAAATGTAGAGGCAGAAGCCCACGCTGTGGAAACGAGCTGCGCTACAGTGAGGCCGCTTGCGGTAATTTTTGCTTTTAGCGTGGTGATGTCCTGTGCATTGAGCAACGGATGCTGGAGCGCAGGAATTGGGTCTTGCCAGATCAGCTCCTCAGTGGGCACTTCGGGCCCTAAGTACCGAACACGCGGCCCCATATCCCGGTGGGTGAGCTTGAACCATGCGCGTGCGAACGCATCGGCTAACAGCGCTGGATTGCTATGAAAACGCCGCGATATGGGTGCGTAAATTGGATCGAACCGTAACGACATATCGGCCGTGGTCATCATTGGCGCATGGCGCTTGGTGGCATCGTGCGCATCGGGAATCATGTGTTCCGCTGCCACGTTTTGCGCTTGCCACTGATGCGCGCCGGCGGGGCTTTTCACGAGCGCCCATTCGTAGCCAAAAAGCATGTCGAAGTAACCGTTGTCCCAACGCGTTGGGTTGGGCTTCCAAGCGCCTTCAATCCCGCTGGTGGTGGTGTGCACGCCTTTGCCTGTGCCTAGGCGATTAATCCAACCCAAGCCCTGTGCTTCGATGGGCGCGCCTTCGGGCTCTGGGCCAACAAGTGCTGGGTCTCCGGCACCATGGGCCTTACCAAAGGTATGACCACCGGCTACGAGCGCAACGGTTTCTTCATCGTTCATGTGCATTCGCGCAAACGTTTCGCGCACATCACGCCCCGAGGCCACAGGGTCTGGTTTGCCATTGGGTCCTTCCGGATTGACATAAATTAAGCCCATTTGCACCGCTGCAAGCGGCTGCTCCAATTGCCGATCTGCACTGTAGCGCTCGTCGCCGAGCCATGTTTTTTCGCCACCCCAATAGATATCTGCTTCTGGCTCCCACACGTCTGCGCGGCCACCGGCAAAGCCAAAGGTTTTGAAGCCCATGGATTCGAGCGCGCAATTGCCCGCGAGAATCATAAGATCGGCCCACGAAAGCGCACGGCCATATTTTTGCTTTATCGGCCAGAGCAGGCGACGGGCTTTATCTAAGTTCCCATTGTCTGGCCAACTATTGAGCGGCGCAAATCGCTGCGTGCCCGACCCCGCGCCGCCTCGGCCATCGGCGGTGCGATAGGTGCCCGCGCTATGCCACGCCATGCGAATAAAGAACGGGCCGTAATGGCCGTAGTCTGCGGGCCACCACGCTTGCGAAGTGGTCATCAGGGCGACGATATCGTGCTTTACGGCTTTTAAGTCGAGCTTGGAGAATTCTTCTGCGTAGTCAAAATCCTCTCCCATCGGATTGCTCAAGGAAGAGTGCTGGCGCAGTACGCTTAAATTTAGTTGCTTTGGCCACCAGTCGCGGTTCGAGCGGATCGCGCCGGTGGCCGCAGTAGCTTGTCCGCTCAAAAATGGACACTTAGCCTCAGGGCTTGTTTCGTTTGCAGGAGTTGACATGATTTTACAAATCGCCTTTCATTGCGAGTTCCCATTTCAGATCAGTCATTTTTAAGGCAGGTGTTGAAAGAGTCAAATTAGAAATTTGGCTTTCTTAAATCGATTTAATCGATTAGTTAAAAGCGTTTGATGTTGAACTACGCACGCCACGGGCATCGAAAAAGACAACGCGTTGGGTAGGTAGCCGCACTGGTGCGCGCGTGAATACACAGCTTCAGTGCCTCCCTAAAATTAACAAGCGATAACCATGAATCATGTTGCTGCCGAAGCAGCGAAGCCCTAAGATTTGTTCTCCAAATCTTCCCCAGCGCGCGCTGCCTGCTAGAAGGCGCCGTTCATTGTGTGTTAACGTATGGTTATTGGGTACGTGTATCCATGAAAGTTCGTGTAGCGCGTAGGCTGTGCTTACGCACAAGTTAGCTTTTAAAGATTGAGCAATTCAATCTCGATTTGAGCTTGCTCACCCTCATCCCCGCTGGAGCGCATTGCGCGTGGGGCGTTTGAAGCGTCGGGTGTTTTGACATCTGACGCGAATGAAGAAGAGGTGGTTTCGTGGCTTTTGTTTTAATGTTAGATAGTGTGGGTACGCCAATCCGCTGGGCGGGTGTGCATAAAGCGCTTTCCTATTACGCCAGCGGCAAAGTGCTCACCGAGCTGGGTGAAACCCGCTTTACCCTTACCGGCGGGGTGAACGACCTAACCGGCGTCGTCAGCGAACTTTCTGCAAACAGCATTGTGATGATTCGCGGGCGGCATCAATTGCCGCACGGGCAAGATCGTGTTTCGTTGAATAAATATTCGCTCTTTCGCCGCGACCGACATGTGTGCGCCTATTGCACGCATCTGTTCAAAGAAGAAGAGCTTACGATGGAGCACATCACCCCGGTGTCGCGTGGCGGGCGTTTGCGGTGGATGAATATGGTGACGGCGTGCCGCTCGTGTAACGTGCGCAAGGGTAGCCGCACGCCGGAAGAAGCGCGCATGCCGCTGCACTACACGCCGTATGTGCCGAATCGCTTTGAAGGATTTATTTTGCGCAACCGCACGATCTTGGCCGATCAAATGCAGTTTTTATTAGCCAGTGTGCCGCGACACAGCCGATTGTTGTAGCGCTTCGGTTCATATAAAAAAAACGGCACTTTTTCGGGAGATAACTCCTAAAAATTGCCGCTTTTGCGCCGCAGGTATTACGTGTATTTGTTCAAAAACTACCAGCGCAACAACCATCTTCCAAGCGCCGCGCCCACGATGCCCGGAATGAGCACGCCCACGCTGTACCAGAGCGCAATATAGACCGCGTTATAGCCGGTGCAGTGCAAGGAATACACCGTCGCCGCCACTGCGCCGCTGAAAAGCCCAGCCACTGCGCCAGCGAGCGTGAGCTGCGTGGGCGCGAACTGGCGCATGGCCCAAAAGCTCGCAATAAAAAGTGGGATGGAGAGCGCAGCAATCGAAACGGGGCAGTCATATACCCATTCACCGCGAACCGCGTTGAGTGTTTCGTCCCGTTCGCCGGTCATGGCCGCGAAGCAGCCGAGCGCAAACATCAGCAGAGCAAAAAGCCCAGCGGCAGCAAACATCGGTTTCGCATTTCGTCCAGGACGTCCAAGCCGGGTCAGCGCGTAGCCAAGCGATACGGCCAGTGAGAGCACAAAGCCTAATTTCACCCAAAACATCGGCAGCGCCAAATCTTCGCGCAGAGCAGGGTTTAGGCCAAGCCAGGCCGCCATCATCGCAAAGGAGAAGCCAGCCGCAAGCGCGAGCACAGCCCGCACAGGTGCGCCGAGCGCGGGGGCCGGTAAGCTCGCCGGTTCGCGCGCGAGCATCGAAATTAAATCATCAGTTTTCATAACGCGGTCTTCATAACGTATACGTCGTCCCCAATTTTGCTGCCAGCGCCTTGAGCCCACGGTGAACATTCACCTTTATTGCAGACTCCGACTGCCCTGTTTTTTCGGCGGCTTCGGCTACCGATAATCCTTCTAACTTCACCAACTGAATTGGGGTGCGCTGCTTCTCAGGCAGCGACTCCAAAAGCTTTGCTACATCGCGCTTTGCTTCGTGCGCATTGTCGTCCTCGCCGATGGTAAGCTCGTGGAACTCATCGAGCGTATCGTTCTGCGCATCGTGCCTAGCAAACTGCCGATAACGGTCCACCAACTTATAGCGCGCAATGGCATACGCCCAAGCCGTGAAGGGCTGGTTTGCATCGTACGTATGGCGCTGGTTGTGGACTGCAATCAATGTTTCCTGCACTAAATCTTCAATATCGTCGGGCACGCGCTGCAATTTTTTCCTAAAAAACGCGCGCAAATAGCCCGCGAGCGTTTTTAAGCAGGCGTTGTACGCAACGGAATTGCCACCCCGCGAGGCGACAAACCCTGCGCGCAACGCAACTTCACGCTGTTGCAGCTTTTCAAGCGTGATGGTCTGGCTACTCAATTCGCTGCCGCCGCGTGAGTCGTTACAGTTGCGGGCATTGCGCAGCACAATCGAAAGTGAGCAAGCGCTCGCATGCTCGGAATAGCCCGTGAACCATACCAACTCGCCAGCTCGCCATCAATTAAATGGATCGACGCGCGGGGTGCAAGGTTTGCAATCTCAGCCAAATGGTTCTCCTGAAAAGCATACGGCTCGCTGGATAACAACACGCGATCCACCGATTGCCAGAGCGCATTATGTTCGAAAAGCGTTGGGTAACGCGCCTGGTCTTCCTCGGGTTGCGCGCAATCCCAGCCAACGGCCGCGAGCGTGCGCGCAACATAAGTATCCGCGCCCACGGTCATCCACGGGTTTTTCCAAATAAGGTAGAGCACCCGCTCGCGGCGCAGCGAGCCGCAGAGTTCACGGGCGCGCGTAAGGGCTTCGTGAAGATGACCTGTAAGCCGTGCAGCCAGGGTATCGCGGTTAAAAATATGGCCGAGCAACGCATAGAGCTCGGCATTATCTTCCGGCGCGCGCGGATGGGTGACGATGATCGACGACTGGGGCAACGCAGTGCGCAGCGCCTCGAATAGTTCTTTTCGATTTTCATCGATATTCACAATCACATGTGTGGGAGCGAGCGCGAGCAGCTTCCGTACATTTACATCTTTTGTGCCGCCTACTTTGGCAATGCTCGATACCTGTGGGGCAGGGTGAATGCAAAATCCTGTACGGGCGACGATCTGTTCACCTAACTCCAACGCAAACAACAGCTCGGTAATCGACGGCACGAGACAGGCAATGCGCGGCGCTACCAGGGCACGGGCGTGAAGTTGACCGACCGCATCGGGTATCGCGCTCACTGCGGCAGGTGTGGCTGACGTGGCTTACGCGGCAACCGTGAGAGGATACGGTCGTACACAGAAATTGGCAATCTACGCAATATCCGCCCGACAATACCCATCTGCCACGGCACAACAGTGAACGCTTTTTCCGCCGCGATCGCGCGGGCAATCCGCTGCGCACCGTCTTTTGCGCTCAATAAAAACGGCATGGGGAACGTGTTCACCTGCGTCATCGGTGTATCGATATAGCCAGGGCAAATCGTAAGCACTTTTACGCCCGTTCCCCGCAGCTCCACGCGCAGCGCTTCGCAATACGAAATCGCCGCAGCTTTTGAAGCGCTATAAGCAGCCGAGCCCGGAATACCGCGTAAACCCGCTACGCTCGCAATGCCAACCAACGTGCCGCTTCCGCGCGCAACCATCGCATCAATCACCGGCGTAAACGTATGCACCAAGCCCATCACGTTAGTATTAAACACTTCGGCAAACGCGGGAACATCTTCCATCGCGCCCGCCAACGTGCCGCGCGAAACACCTGCATTCGCGATGACTACATCCGGCACGCCGAGCCTTTCAATGAGCGCCTGCATTGCGCCTTGCATGCTCAGTGCGTCACACACATCGGCGCATTGCGCTTCAATTTTTGTTAATACCTGCGGCGCAAAATCAGCACTTTTTGAAGAATATCTCTCAGATTTTGCTGCTTCCAGCGCTTGCGCATTGCGCCCCAACAAGCCCACGTTCGCGCCTTGCGAACTGTAGTGTGCGGCCAGCGCCGTACCGATGCCGGAGGACGCGCCGGTGATGAAAATGGTTTGATTCATCGTTCGTATTATGACAACAATAGTGTTCGACTTTAATTCGTTTTTCGATGACTGGAAGATAAAAGCGATTGTGAAAGCGCAAACGCAGGTCGTTCGATCCGAGCAAACCATAGCCCACAAAAAAGTACGATTGCAATACACTGCGCAATGAGCACCGCCGCAGGAGGAATGCCGGTTAGCCGCGCAATTGTGCCCTTGGAGTAGCCGGCGAGATCGAGCAAAACGGGGTGGAGCAAATAAAAACTGTAGGAGCAATCCCCCAGCCATTCGAACGCTGATTTTGGGCGAACAATTGTGGCGACACGCTCGGAAGCGAGTGCTACGTAGCAAATGCAAAAAGCCGCGATGCCGAACGTGCAGACGCGCACAATTTCTACACGATCCGACAGATCTGTCGTGGTAGCCGCGTAGAGCGAAATGAGCGCGACACCGAACGCGCCGGGAATATAGCGCGAACTGAGCCGCCCCTTTGCCCACAATTCTGCCAAGAGCACTCCAGCAAAAAACTCAATGCAAAACGCGCTGAGGAAAAATCGAATTGGCTGATCACCGTTAACAACTATCGCTTTCTGAAACAAAAACCAGTATCCATTCCAGGTCATAAACGCCAACAGCAAGAGCGCGATTGCAAGGGTGCGAAAACGGTACGCTGCGAAGTAGACGATTACTACCAGAACATAAAAATAGATCTCAAATGTGAGCGACCACGCCGTAGGCAAGATATTGCCAACAACCGTTGGCGTTAAAAGCAAGGCGCTCTTTATGGTGATGAGGTCCAAAGAAAAGGATTTGTGAAACAACCAGGTTGAAATGCAAACCGTTACTATAAGCGCGGGCCAATAGCCTACATAAATGCGCGTCAGGCGACGATACGCAAACTCAAGCGCCCCGCTTCCGGACTCCTTCGTAGCGCGCGCGACGTTCCCGACCACGATGCCACTGAGAACAAAGAAAATATCCACGCCGAAAAATCCAAACTTCGAGCCCTGTTGAATCCACGCTAACCCCGGGGTAGCCAGAAAATGGGGGCTCAAATGGAAGAGGAACACCAGCATGGCCGCGATCCCACGTAATGCCTGAAGCCGCTTAGAGTATTTTTGAAGCACGAATTTCCTTGAAGAGCACGGTCGCAATGGCCCCGGTCCGAAAATGCGTTTGTCGCGTTTTCGGGTTTATCTACCGCCCAGGATTCTTGCATGAAGCGTGTCTGCGCCGCAGGGATAAAGTGAGCTTCGCGCCGAAATCACATTTATGAACGCACAATTCAATTTCACAGGAAATGCGGCGCTCATCACGGGTGGCGTATCGGGCATTGGCGCGGTGCCCACATCGGCGACTTTAGTCTCAATTTTTGTTAAAACCTGCGGCGCAAAATCAGCACTTTTTGAAGAATATCTCCCAGATTTTGCCGCTTCTAGCGCTTACGCATTACGCCCCAACAAACCTACGTTCGCGCCTTGCGAAATAGAGTGTGCGGACAGCGCGGTGCCGATGCCGGAGTGTGCGCCGGTGATGAAAATAACGGGCGTGTTCAAAAAAGCCCCGTTTGCCCAGGTTTCGATTTGCCTTTTTCCGTTTTTGCGGCTTTAAACGTTTGCTCGCCTTGTGCCATGTCCGGGTATTTCGCCCGCTCCACGCCGCTGAGTAAACCCTCAATGGTGAGAATTTGGATTTTCGGGAAATCGCCGTGATGCGGGCTTTGATAATGCCCAGCGGCTGCGGCTTCTGTCACCATTGGTTTGGTAGGCGAAGTGAGCGTAACGAACAAACCCATAATTGCTCTCTCGCGCTCCATCGCGCCTTTTAAATCGCGGATCATACCGTTGCTAATATTTGCCCCGCCTTTTACGCTCACCACGATTTTTTCGGTTTTACTCTTGCCCACTTCCGCGTAGATAATGCCGTCCACACCGCCATCCGCGCCCTTCTTCCCGCCTTTGTAAGGCTGGGCGTTCACCAGCGTACACGCCCAAAATTGGAATTGGTATTTATCGCGATCCGCCAAATCTTTCGCTGCGTCGAAGTCTTGTGGCGTGCCGATGACTTCGAAGCCAATGTGTTCGCGTGTTGAGGGTGTGCTCGGTGTGTCAACGTTCCCCCCTCCCAACCTCCCCCCGCTGGGGGGAGGAGTTTCGGTCGCATTTTTGTTTCGACTTACAGAAGATTCTTCTTTGCTCCGTCCCACATCGGGATCGCCTCTGCTCCCTCCCCCAGCGGGGGAGGGTTGGGGTGGGGGCGCTTTGGCTTTCGCGCCCACCCCCGCCCCCAAATACGGGAACGCTTTTTTCATCCGTTTTTCAATGAGCGAAACGGACAAATGCGTAATATCAATCCCAATCCAGCGCCGTCCCAATTTTTCTGCCGCGTGCACCGCTGTGCCGCAGCCACAGAACGGATCGAGCACCACATCCCCTTCGTTGGAAGACGCGCTGATGATGCGTTCGAGCAGGGCTAGGGGTTTTTGGGTGGGGTAGCCGAGGCGTTCTTGGGACTGAGCAGCAATCGCCCCAATATCATCAATTACGTCTTGAATAGGAACTCCACGATCAATTTCTAGGTGGCGTTTGAACTGCGGAACGCTGCCTTTCGGGGGCCAATAGATAAGACCAAGTTCATCCAGTCTGTCTAGCTTTTGCTGTACCGATAAAGTATCAAAAGTGCCGTTGATTCCCGCCCTCTTTACTGCTGCATTTGGAATTCCCCAATGTCTTCCGCTGGTTGTTGGATTAACTCCGCGCCACGATTTGCCCGAATCGCCAGTTCGCGTTCCAGCGCCAGTTAAGTCTCCTAGTCTAAATCGACCTTTTTCATCATTGAAGCGATAAAAGCGTTCAAGATACGATTCATCGTACTGGACGAACGTCTTGTTCCATACAAAAGAGTTGGACTTTGAATACAGAAAAATGGTGTCGTGTACAGGACCCCAACGGTCTGCGCTGTTATGACTTGAGGTTCTCTTCCAGATTACTTCGCTTCGATAATTCTCCTTCCCAAACACCCCATCCAAAACCAGTTTCAAATAATGTGAAGCCGTCGGGTCGCAGTGCAAATACAAACTGCCGGTGGGTTTCAACACGCGGTGCAATTCCAGCAAGCGGTTGCACATCATGGTGAGATACGCGAGCATATCGTTTTCTTTCAAAAACGAACGCAGCGCCTGCATTAAATCAGCCACATCGGTATTGCTGCCCCGCAAGCGCCGCAGCTCTGCGCTCGGGTTCACGATTTCTTTAAATTCGTCTTCCGCCTGCTGCGCCCAATGCCATGAATCTTCAAAGGCCGTAATCTGGGCGTCGCTCTCCATGCCCTTGGGCGTTTTGAATAGCAGGTTGTAATCCCGCTTGGAATTAAACGGCGGGTCAAGGTAAATCAAATCCACCGATTCGGCGGGTACGTGCTCGCGCAGCACGTGCAGGTTGTCGCCGTAGTAAAGCGTGTTCTTTTTCATGGGTGTGATTTAACCATGCGCGGGCGTTTGGTTACACCTGCGGCGCAAAAGCCGCATTTATTGGGAGATATCGGCTGAAATCTGCCGTTTTCACGCCGCAGGTATAAAGCTGAAAACGGATAGGATGATTCCACGATGAACACACAATTCAATTTCTCAGGAAAAACCGCGCTCATCACGGGCGGCGTATCGGGCATTGGCGCAGCGTGCGCGCTGGCATTTAAGCGCGCGGGCGCGAACGTGATTGCGTGTAGGCTCACTGCCACAGCTTTCGAGCCCGTCTCCCTGCATTAATAAATACGGTATAGTTTTTACGTTAACTTGCGTGGAAGATTTCATGAAGTTTCGACATTTAGTTTTTGTATTACCGTCTGCGCTCGCCGTGCTCACGCTCTCCCACGTCCGGGCTGCATCGCTGCCAATCTCACCAGACCCGGGCTTCGGGAGCAACGGTCAAGTGTCGTTGGGCTCGGACTACCTTCCCAGCCGGGTTCAGCCTGGATTTACCGGATCGCTGAAATCTATCAACTTTGATTCCATTCGGTTTACCGCCGATCAGCGGCTTACGCTCTTTGGATCGGCGCTGCTTGGCGGCTATCCTCGCCCGGGCAACTACGTTGTCGAGGACATTATCGCGTCGTTGGAGCCGTCCGGTCTTCCGCGCGCGGGGTTCGGCGTCGGCGGTCTTCGCGGCGAGAGCCGCAACTTTTTTTGCCGAGGAGCGGCGTCTCTCGCTGCCGATGCAGTAGGTACGGTCTCGGTTGCGATTGCCGGCGGCGGCGGCTCACGATGCCAAACAGGGATAACTGAGCTCACCCGTGTCGACGCGAAAGGAAGCTTGCTGAGCCGCACGTTTTTCCGGTCCGGCTCGGCCAGTAAGCAACCCGGCCTTGCGTTCAGTGCGCGCGGCAGCCCTGTGGTGGCAACCATCAATCAAGATACGTCAGAAGTCGATTTTTATCGCTATGGACTCGACGATCCGGCCGTCCCTACGAGTCGCTGGAAGACCGGCGCCGAGGGCAGTCGCGTGCTCTTGCGAGAGGTTCCGAATGGCGGGTTTATTGCCGCCTACGCCGACGCGCGAGGTTTGCAACTTATGCGACTGGATGACGACGCGCAGCCCATCTCGGCGTTTGGGTCGACGACAAAGAGTGGCCTAACGATCTTGGAACCAGAGACGAAGAGTTTGCTCGCTCTTGAAACACTCGGCGATGGGACGTTCGCTGCCATAGTCGAGACAGCGAGTGAGATAAAGATTCACTTTGTTAATGCCAAAGGAAGTACGGGTTGGCAGCGCATACCGACAGAAGGCGTGAAAGACTGGGTGGCCGCTATCCACGCAAACGGGGATGCGGTCGTCAGCGCGGCAACGAATAGTGGAACGCTCAAGATCGTTCGCAGTCGGCGCGCAAACTTTTTAGCGCTCCCCTATGTGTTTACAGATTTCTGGGAGTGGAAGCCATCGTTTCCCATCTTTAACGCGATGAGCGTGGCGGCGCACCCCAACCAAGAATTCGCCTACGTATCATTTAGCACGCGTTCTTCACCCGAGAGTGGCGAAGTCGTGGATGGCGCGCTCGCCCGGTTTGATCTTGCCAAAGCGACGCCCGCTTCGGCGGTGAACGTAGTCGCTTTTTACAACGCCCCGCTCAATCACTACTTCGTAAGTGGCGGTTCCGGCGAGATAATCTCGGTCGAGTCCGGAGGGGCGGGCCCCGGCTGGACGCGCACAAGCGGAGGCTTTAAGGCTTTTGATATGGGAACGGGCGTGCCCGCTTCTGCCAAGCCCGTTTGCCGCTTTTACGGCACGCCGGATAAAGGACCAAACTCACACTTCTACACATTTTTCGGTGCGGAGTGCGATGCTGTGAAGAAAGATCCGGGCTGGACGTTCGAAGGCATCGCATTTTTCATCTACCCGCCCTCGAACGGCACGTGCGCCACGGGCCAAGCCCCCGTCTACCGTGCTTACAACAACGGCTTCGCGCGCAATGATTCGAATCATCGCTACAGCACCGATCAAGTTGCGCTCAAAGCGATGTCGGGCTGGACGCTAGAAGGGGTCGTGTTTTGTAGTCCACTCTAGAGTGCGATTCACATAAAAACCTGCGGCGAAAAAACAGCATTTTCTAGGAGATATCGCCCAGAAAATGCCGCTTTTGCGCCGCAGGTATAAAGCATGTTCTGAAGAAGAAATCATCGCTATGAACACACAATTCAATTTCTCAGGAAAAACCGCGCTCATCACGGGCGGCGTATCGGGCATTGGCGCGGCGTGCGCGCTGGCGTTTAAGCGCGCGGGCGCGAACGTGATTGCGTGTGGGCTTACCGATGCGGAGATCGCTGCTGCGCGGGCGAGCGCGGATTTCGCGGGCGTGCGCATTGAAAAATTGGATGTACGCGATGGCGCAGCGGTCAATGCATTGGTGGGCGCGCTGCCGCAGCTCGATTTCGTGGTGAATTGCGCGGGTATGATCGCGCGCGCCGCCGAGCATGATCCGGTGAAATTTGCTGAAGTGATTGATGTGAATGTGAACGGCGGCATGCGCGTTGCCACCGCTGCGCGCGCGTTATTGAAGCAATCGAAAGGGGCCATCATTTTCATAGGCTCGGTGATGAGCTATTTTGGTGGGCCGGTGCAACCAGCGTATTCCTCCTCGAAAGGTGCGGTGAAAAATTTGGTCATGTCACTGGGCTGCGCGTATGCTGCCGAGGGCATTCGTGTGAACGGCGTCGCCCCGGGTTGGGTGATTACCGAGCTCTCACGCGGCGCGCGCGAAAACCCCGAGCGCGCCGCGCAAATTAACGCCCGCATCCCCATGCAACGCTGGGCCACGACCGACGAAATCGCCGACCCGATTTTGTTTTTGTGTAGCGATGCGGCGCGCTACATCACCGGCTCCATGCTCGCGATTGATGGTGGGTATATGAGTGTCGGCTAGTGTTGAATTAGTCACAAATTGGATAAAAAAATGCCACGTAAACGTGGCATTTTTTGGAAGATAATTCTGAAAACAGGGCGCTTTTACGCCGCAGAGACCTCTGCACGACTGGCGTTTCACGAAACTTACCCAAAACACCGTCATTCCGGCGAAGGCCGGAATCCAATTTTGTTTCGTAAAAACAAACATTTAGAGCTTGCGCTTACGAACGAAATTGGACACCGGCCTGCGCCGGTGCGACAAACCTTAGTTATGCAGAGGTCTCCCACAGGTATTTCTCTTACTTACGTTCTTTGCGCGCCACACCGATCAAGTAATCCATGGCGGCAGGCACGCCAGCCAACTGCCCGGTGAGCTTGTCCGCTAACACCTGATATTTCCCGTCAACATAAATGTTTGGCACGAACTGTACATCGTACGCTCTCGAAAACTGCTCGGCGCGGCGCACTTTGCCGTCAATGGCGAAGCCTTCAAAGTTGGATTTTACTTTTGCTGCATCCAACCCTTTGCTCGCGGCCCAGGCGAAAAATACGTCTGGCTTATCCAAGCGCTTGCCATCGGTGTGGATCGCTTCGAATACGGCGGGAACTAATTTCTCTTCGCCCATCGCCTCAAGCGTGTAATACACCTTGCCAAGCTCCTTCCAGCCGGGCTGGAACACGGCCGGGATGCGGCGCACTTGCGCGTCGGCAGGCGCTTTTTTCATCCAATCTTGGAGGAAGGGCTCAAAGGCTTTGCAATGGCCGCAGCCGAAGCTGAAAAATTCGATCACTTCTATTTTTGCGCCGGTTTCAACGGGCTGCGCTTTTCCTAAGCGCTTGTAGTGCGTGCCTTCGTCGTACTTTACTTGGGCAAATGCGCTGCCTGCGGCGCAGAGCGCGGCGGCAAAAACGGCGGTGGCGGTGCGTAAAACAGATTTCATTTTTAACTTGACTCCAAACGGGGTGACTACACGGCCAATAACGTAGTACCGTGCAAATTTGATGACGTTTACTTCACTAAGACTGAATCAATGCCATTTCGTGCCATGTCGCCGCGGGCTTTTGTGGCGTTTTCTGGGGAATCGAACGGGCCGACGCGCACGCGGTAGACCGGCTTGTCGTCCTTGGTAATTTCGGTGACTTTTGCCTCCAAGCCCACCAAAGCGAGCGCAGCTTTACGGGTTTCGGCATCCGCTTTGTTGGTAAACGCGCCCGCTTGCAGGAACAACGGCTTACCCGTTGCCTCATTGCCTGTCGCAGGCTCGTCCTTTTGCGCGGTGGCGGCTTTGGCCGGTTTGTTGGTCTCTTTGTTGGCTTCCTTGGTTGCTTCTTTAGCCGGTTCCTTGGCTACTTCTTTTACCGCTTCGCGCGTGGGCTCTTTGGCTGGTGCAGCGGGGCTCGGCTGCTGCGAGCTGGAGTTCGTATTAGGGAAGGCGATTTTCCCCTCGGCGCTCGATTTGGCGGCAGCAGTTGGCTCGGGGGCTTTTAGTGGCGCGGTGGAGCTTGGGGGATTTGGGTTGTCGAGCGTTTTAAACGGTGAGCCTTTTTGATAGGCGAAATACGCCACTGCCGAGGCGACGAGCAAGCCCAAGCCCAGCCCAATCAACACGCCCAATAGCGTGCCACCGCCAGCGGCGGGCTTGCTGTAAGGTGCGTCCGATTTTTTTTGCTCTTTGGGCATTACATTTTCTCCGGGGCCGATACGCCCAACAACGCCAAACCATTGCGCAACACTTGCCCCGTTGCGGCCACCAGCTGCAAACGGGAACGACGCAACGCCACGTCGTCAACCAAAAACTGCTCCGCATTGTAATAACTATGGAACAACGCTGCGACTTCGCGCAAATAGTAAGGCAAAAGGTGTGGCGTTAAGTCCCGTGCCATGGTGGCCAATACTTCAGGGTAATCGGCTATCTTGCGGGCGAGCGCATCTTCGTGCGGGCTCACTAACACGTCTGCCGAAAACGGACCGGAGTAATCTCCTGCCTTTTGCAGCACGCTGGTGAGTCGGGCGTGGGCATATTGCACGTAGTAAACCGGATTTTCTTCTGATTGCGATAGCGCAAGATCGATATCAAACGTAAAAGGGGTATCCGCCGTGCGGCTCACCAAGAAAAAACGTACCGCGTCGCGCCCGACCCAATCGACCAAATCACGTAGCGTTACGTAACTGCCCGCGCGTTTGGAAATTTTCACCTCCTCACCACCGCGCACTACTTTAACCATGCTGTGCAGCACGTAATCCGGGAAGCCTTTTGGTACGCCGCGACCTTCCGCTTCGCTCACTGCTTGCACGCCCGCGCGCACCCTTGCAATGGTGCCGAAATGATCGGTACCTTGCACGTTAATCACTTTCGGAAACCCGCGCTCGTACTTGGCCAGGTGATACGCCACATCCGGTACGAAATAGGTGTAACCGCCGTCGCGCTTGCGCATCACGCGGTCTTTGTCGTCGCCATATTCGGTCGTGCGCAAGAAGAGCCCGCCGTCTTCTTCGTAGGTTTTGCCGGTGGCCACAAGCCGATCTACTGTTGCTTGAACACGCCCGCTGGTGTAGAGCGAGCTCTCCAAATAGTACACATCAAACTTCACGCCGAAGGCTTGTAAATCAAGGTCTTGTTCGCGACGCAAATACGCCACTGCGAACGCGCGGATGTCGTCCAGAGATTCAACATTACCGCTCGCCGTCACTTCGCCATCGGCGCACGCCACGGTTTTCTTCGCGATAAAGTCAGCGGCAACATCGGCAATGTATTCGCCTTTGTAGCCATCGGCTGGGAAATCAGGCGAGTCCGGCGTTAACCCACGGGCGCGGGCTTGTACGCTGGTGGCCAAGTTCGCGATCTGATTGCCGCCATCGTTGTAATAAAACTCGCGGGTCACATCGTACCCCTGCGTACCCATCGCCGCGCAGAGCACATCGCCAATGGCAGCTTGTCGGGCGTGGCCTACGTGCAACGGGCCCGTTGGGTTGGCGCTTACAAATTCAACCATCACTTTGCCACGATGCAGGGGTAAAAAGCCGAACTTTTCCCCCTGTGCGCGCACGTCCCCTACAACATGAAACTTTGCCTCCGGTGTAACGTAGATATTGATAAACCCAGGCCCGGCGATTTCGGTTTTGAGCACCCAGGGCGAAGGCGCAAGGGCAGCAATGAGCTGCTCGGCGAAGGCGCGCGGGTTGGTTTTGGCCGTTTTCGCGCATTGCATGGCCACGTTGGTGGCATAGTCGCCGTGGGCCAATTGCTTGGGGCGATCCAGTGCGGGCTCAACGCCAGCCACGTTTAGAGTGCGTAAGCCCGCCGACAACCAATCGACCAGTGCAGATTTAATGGGGTTCATACCGAGAAGAACAGCAAAGTCTAGCTAAAAATCGATTATAGGAGCCGTGCCCAAAGTGCGGGCGCAACCCACACGAGCCAAACCCCGCAGTAGAGCAGCAAGGTTAGCAATACCGCTGCGCTGCCGATATCTTTCGCCCGGCCCGCAAGCGGATGCATCTCGAGCGAAACCCGATCAGTCAGGGCTTCAATGGCCGAATTCAGTAACTCCACCACGAGCACAGCCAGCCCCAGCGCGAGGACGATTACGTTTTCTACTCGGGGCAGTTGCGCAAACCAGAGTGCGGCTAAGCTTGGCACGAGCAACAAAAGCTCCTGCCTAAACGCGGCTTCGTGCACGATGGCTGCGTTGAGGCCCTTCCAAGAGTAGCCGAGGGCTTTGAACAAGCGCCCAAATCCGCCTTGGCTTTTCATGGCGTTTGTAAGGTCAGTGCTATTTGGTAGCGGCATTGGGCGGGTTGTCCTTTTTGAGCGACGCGGTATTGCAAGTGCGAAACAGATCTAGCTCGGGCTTGTACGCGCTCGATTGAATATCGAGCAAACTCAGAATGGACGAAAAAATCGCATCGTGACTACTTGCTTTACCACGAATTTTTTGCATGCAATCCGCCTCCCATGACTCGGCACTTAGAAACTGCGGGGATAGCCACGCGAGCATTGGCACAAGCGTTTGCACTTTTGGCGCAATTGCGTAAGGAAGCCCGTGCAAGTACAAGCCGTTTTCTCCCAGCGATTCGCCGTGATCGGAGGCGTAGAGCAAGACGGGCGCAAATTTATTAGACAAGCGCTGCAACATCGCAATCGTTTCGGCCAAAATATGATCGGTGTAGACGATGGTGTTGTCGTAGGCGTTGGTGAGTTCCGCCTGCGAGCATTGTTGAAGTTCCGCCGTTTTGCACGCGGGCGTAAAGTGCTCGAAAGCCTTTGGGTAACGCTTGTAATAGGCGGGGCCGTGGCTGCCTTTTATGTGTAGCACTAGGAAAATATCACCCGCGCGCGCGCGTAGCTTTTCCTCCAAACCAATGAGCATCAATTCGTCGTAGCAGCTACCAATGTCATTACACAACGTGTCGTGCGGGCCGTCGGTGAAATCTTCAAACTCAGCCGCGCCACATACATCTTTGCAACCGCCGTCGTTTTCTCGCCAGAGCACATTGATGCCGGTTTTCTTCACGACGTCCACCAACGTTTCGCGCTCCATGCCCTTGAGCATCGTAAAGTTTTCACGACCCAGGCCGGAAAAAATGCACGGCACCGAAATAGTGGTCGCCGTGCCACAGGCTTCCGAGTCTGGGAAATAAGCGATATCCATTCCACGCAGGCGCGGGTTGGTTTCACGGGCATAGCCGTTGAGGGAATGGTTTTGCGCACGGGCGGTTTCGCCCAACACGAACACGACCAAACGTGGCTGTTTACGCGGGGACTTGAAGCCTAGCGCTGCGTCAATCGGAGCGCGCACCAACGAGACTTTGCGCAGCACATACCCGTGTCCAATCGCGGCACCGATAAAGTTGATCGGCGCAACCGTTTCTAAGGTGATGGCTTTGCTGCGTGCGGCAGAGGCGAACCGTTGGTACTGCGGGAACACCATTGCAGCAAGCGCCATAAAAAGCACCGCTATGATCGCGGTGCTGCGTAGCAGATGCCGTTGCCAGCGCTCGTCGGCGCGAATGCGCGTGCGCAACACGAAAAATCCGGGTAGAAACCCAACCAGTAACATCCAGATGAGCAAATACGGCGTGACGAGTTCACGCGCCTCCCCGGCGCTCGTTTGAATGAGATTGGCAAACATGGTGCGGTCAAACCGCATGCCTAATGAAAACGTGAAGTAACCGAGGGCGGCGGCGCTCACGATGGCGGCGGCACAGAGCCAACGGATTGCTTGGCCCCAAAACACACTGCCGATGCACAATAATGCCAGCAGTGTTAGAGTGAAAACGGTGAGCCAACAGGCTGCAACAAAACTGAGCCACCCAAACCCTGTGCCCGCAGCGGTGGCATTTGCGAATTGGCTTAAGGCGCCGAGATTGGGAAGTAGCCCGATCCATAGCGCAGTGAACGCGATGAGCGCTAAGCGAGAGGTGAAAGGGCGAGCGGAAAGAAGCGATGGAATCACAACGAAGCGGCAGGGGAGCGCAACGTGCGCCAACCCCGTTATTTTGCGCTTTCTTGCGCGACCGCGGGCGGCAGCGCGAGCGCACGCACCGCCTCGTTAAACACCAAATCTGTTCCGTAGTCGTTCCGCTGTGAAGGGATGGGTGTAAACGCGCCTATGTTTTCCATGTCAAGCGGACGTATTTTTTGCGTGGGAAGGGTGAATTGCAGCCCACTCGATGGCAGCGTAAAGCGCGCAAGCAAAGCGCTTTGCGCTGACATCCGACCGCCGATGACGGGTGCTGCCCGGAGCGTATGAAGCCCGAGCGCTAAACGGATGCCTGCGCCTGCCGTCCACGGTCCGACCACAACAGCAACTGGGGCAGAAATCGCGGGCTTGCCGCTGGGCTGCGTACTCAATCTGCGCTCGGATTGTCCCGGCGATTGGACGCGCAGATAGTTGCTCTCGCGTGCAACAAATTTTCCTAAAATGGCTGCCTCATGCGGCCCATTCGTGTCGTCGTCAGCCGCTTCGCGTAGATCGAGAATGATCGCGCGCGCGTTGGCAGTTCGGCGAAGTGTTACGTCGAGTCGTTTCAGTGTGGCGGGCTCGCCCAGGGCAGTTAGGGGAACGACAATAACCCCGCTGGGGAGCCGCCGGATAGCGCTGCGTATTTTTTCTATGTGCGGTGGCGCGAGGTACAAAGTGCGGGCGCGACCATCGAGCGTGCGAAATTCAATCGCACGCGAAGCCCCTTTTTTTCCGGAGATAATTCTCTGCAGCGCCCAATTTTGCGCCGCAGGTTTGAACTGTGCGACGCACGCGGGCAGGACGGCCCGCGCTGCCGTTGCCGTAGTGATGCCGTTGATCGCAATGATTTCGTCTCCCGGCCGCACGCCCATGCGCATTGCGGGCGTACGCGCCCGAACCTCACGCACAAGGGCCCGACCCTGCGAATCAAACTCAGCAACCATATCAGAACCACTGGGTACGCGCCGCCATCCCTCTACCGTCGGATCGTCGATAAAGACTTGCCCGTCAGTCAAGGCATCCAGCGCCTCACTCAATACCGCAACTGCGTTCGTTGAAGTAATGCGCGGACGTAGTGTGTCGCGGACGCAATCCCACCGCGCAGCGATCTCCGGTACAGCGATCAACGTGTACTGTTCCTTCACGATGCTCCACAATGTGTCGAAATCGCGCAACTGCGCGGTACCGTTTGCAACACCGGAGAGAAACAAAAGCCCGCACAGAGCGGGCTTTATGAGTGCTGAAAGCACCGAGCGCTACTTAACCGTGAGCACCCACTTGATGATGGATTTCAAATCGGCGTCGCTTACGGCAGCATTGGCAGGCATTGGCACAGCTCCCCACACGCCTGCACCGCCTTTGCGCACTTTGTCAATGAGCATGGCTTCAGCCTTAGCGTCAGACTTGTATTTTTTAGCCACATCCGCGTACGCCGGGCCGAGAATTTTTTTGTCGGTGGCGTGACAGGCTGTGCAGCCTGCTTTTTTAGCTAGATCTTCGCTGGCTTGCGCGGCGAACGGAAGTGAAATGGCGATG
>JANMDS010000150.1:0-6482 GCA_031376405.1 Betaproteobacteria bacterium | reverse complement strand
GTGATCGGCTCGCTGAATTCCCCATCAAAGTAGCAGAGCTTTCCCGCTTTCGCACGCCGAAAGAAGTGGCCGCTGCGCTCGAAGGTTTAGCCAATGGAACAATTGATTTGGTGATTGGTACGCACAAGCTCATTCAGCCCGATGTGAAGTTCAAACGTCTCGGCTTGGTCATCATCGACGAAGAGCACCGCTTTGGCGTGCGACAAAAAGAGCAGATGAAAAAGCTGCGGGCTGAAGTGGATGTACTAACCCTCACGGCGACGCCCATCCCCCGTTCGCTGGCGATGAGCTTAGAGGGCTTGCGTGAATTCAGCGTAATCGCCACAGCGCCACAAAAGCGGCTTTCAATTAAAACATTTGTCGTGCCCCACTCCGAAGGCATTATTCGTGAGGCTGCGCTGCGAGAGTTGAAGCGCGGCGGGCAAATTTATTTCCTGCACAACGATATTGCCACCATTGAAAACGTGCGTGAAAAATTAGAAGCGTTGCTTCCTGAGGCGCGGATTCGGGTCGGTCACGGCCAAATGGGCGAGCGGGATTTGGAAGGCGTGATGCGGGATTTTTATCACCAACGTTTTCAAATTTTGCTGTGCTCCACCATCATTGAAACAGGCATTGATGTGGCCAGCGCGAACACCATCATCATCAACCGGGCCGATAAATTTGGCTTAGCCCAGTTGCATCAGTTGCGTGGGCGCGTTGGCCGCTCCCACCATCAAGCATTCGCTTACTTGTTGACCCCACCGACCGAGGCGCTCTCGAACATCGCCAAAAAACGGCTGGAAGCGATTAGCCTAATGGAAGAGTTAGGTTCTGGCTTTTATTTGGCGATGCATGATTTAGAAATTCGTGGAGCGGGCGAGGTGCTAGGGGATAAGCAATCCGGTGAGATGCAAGAGGTAGGTTTTTCACTATTTTCCGATATGTTGAATCAAGCGGTCAAGGCGCTCAAATCGGGTAAAGAGCCCGACATGGATGAACCGCTTGGTGTAACAACGGAAGTGAATTTGCAGACGCCCGCGCTTTTGCCTAATGATTACTGCCCGGACGTACACGAGCGCTTGGTGCTCTACAAACGTTTGGCCAATTGCGAAAGCGCAAATGAAGTGTCTTTACTCAAAGAGGAGTTGATTGATCGATTCGGTGATTTACCCGAGCAAACCAAAGCGCTCATCGCGGCACACGAGCTACGTTTACTGGCCAAGCCGTTGGGGATCAAAAAAGTGGATTGCGCGCGTGAGCGCAGCATTATTCACTTTACAAAAAAACCGGGGTTCGAACCGATTCGTCTTATTCAGTTAGTGCAAAAAGATGGCCGGTTCCGGTTTGCGGGGCCGGACAAACTTAGGATTGAAAAGCCGTGCAAATCACTGGATGAGCAGATTCTCACCATGAAGTCGTTTTTTACAGCGCTTCGGTAGCCGAAAAAACCGTTTTTTTAAGGAGATAATTTCCCAAAATTGCTCTTTTTACGCCGCAGGTAATCACAGCTGGAGCTGTAAAAAACTATCCTGTATATTCCGGCACCCATTTTTTAAGCGCTTGCCGTACGTTCGCCGGTGGCTCAACGTTTTTCAGCCACTCAATCATCGGATCTGCGGATACCTGGGGCGCGGATTCAAGGGCTCGCAACTGCGGGTGTGACGTTTCGCGCAGTTGCTCAAAATCGGCCATCCACGCTTCCTGCAATTTTTCGCCCGGGCGCAGGCCCGTGAACTCCACTTTGATGAGCGTTTCGTCTTTACCTGAAAGACGAATTAAATCCCGCGCGAGGTCTACGATTTTCACCGGCTCGCCCATATCCATCACCAAAATTTGCCCATCTTCGCCAATCAAACCGGCTTGCATCACCAGCTGCGATGCTTCTTGAATGGACATGAAATAACGGGTCATCTCAGGGTGGGTAATCGTCACCGGCCCACCCCGTGCAATTTGCTCGCGAAACTTAGGCACCACGCTGCCCGCGCTACCCAACACATTGCCAAAGCGCACCGCCACGAAACGCGTGCCTTGACCTTTTACGCCTTGCACCACCATTTCAGCCAAACGTTTTGAAACACCCATAATCGAAGCCGGATTCACCGCCTTGTCGGTAGAGATGAGAACGAACGACTCTACTCCTGACGCCAATGCTGCCTCCGCTACCATATGGGTACCCAGAGCGTTGTTGGTTAACGCCTCCCAGGCATTGTCCGTTTCCATAAGCGGTACGTGCTTGTAGGCCGCAGCATGGAACACCGCGACGGGGCGGTGTTCGCTAAACAATCGGGTCATCCGAGTTTGTTGTTTCACGTCGGCCACAATGGGCACGACCACCAGAGACGGAAACCAGCCGCGTAACGCCTCAGTAAGCACATAAAGCGCGTGCTCCGACATATCAATGGCGATGATTTTTGATGGGAAGAAACGCCCGATTTGATGGCAAAGTTCCGTTCCAATCGAGCCACCAGCACCAGTGACCACAACAGCCTTGCCGCCCAGCCATTCGGCTATTTTCTGATCGTCAAGGCGAACCGGATCGCGCCCCAGTAGATCGTCTAACTCGATGGCACGCAATGCCGATGGCGCCACACCCGCCATTAAATCGTGGTACGAAGGCACGGTAAGCGTTCGCAGACCGGCCGATGCGGCGAGCGTAGCCGCCCGACGGCGTGTTTGATGGCCTTCGTTGGGCATCGCGATTACTGCGTGCGTGGCAGAGTACATCCTAGCTAACTCCGCTACCTTCGATAGATCGCCCGCAACGGGGACGTCATACACCGAAATGCCGTGCAGCTTCGGGTTATCGTCTAGCAACGCCACCACGCGCCACTGCTGCCCGCTCCCGAGCGCACGCACCACCGCTGCCGCCTGATCGCCCGCACCGAGCACGATTACCGGCTCGCCGCGCGCAGCATTGAGCGTATATAGATGGTGTTCACGGTAGCTGCGGTAGGCGAAGCGCCCGCCCGCCATGAGCACTAGGGTAAGCAGTGGATGCGCTAGCAACACCGAGCGCGGCACCGCTGCATCGAGCCGCAGCATGTAAGTGAGCACCGGAATGGCCGCCGCGCCGACGAGAACCGCCGCGGCAATACGCTGAAAATCGGTCATCGAGGCAAAACGCCAGCGGCCACGATACAGCCCGAACGCGAAAAACGCCAAGGCCTCAATGCAAATCACCAACGGCAGCGTAGGCCAGGCGGTAGACGATTGGAACTCCTGCCAGCTAAAGGAGACGCGGAACAAGTACGCCAACAACCAAGCGATACCCGCTGCACACACATCGAACGCGTAGGCTGTGACCATTTGCGGGTTCAGCCGGAACACCCGATCCGCCGAGCGCGACCACACCCGCTGCGTGGAAATGTAGAGCATCGCCAACGGCAGCCCCGCGAGCGCAAAGGCGATGATGGGCGTGATCGATTGCCGCAACGCCGCCAACGCCAAGCCCGCACATACCGCTGCGGAGATGCCGTAGATGGCTAAAACGGGGCCCTTGCCCAGGCCCAACAACACCAGTTTTTGGTAAATGTGTTCGCGGTGGGCCTGAAAAAGCGGCTCCCCGCGCATCGCGCGCAAGATGAGTGTGAGTGTGGCATCGGCAATAAAAGGCAGAAACAACAAAACTGGAAACCACGCTGGCCATATCCCAGCGCGCCAGCCCATCATGCTCAAGGTAGCGGCGCAAAACCCGAACGTAACGGCGCCGCAATCTCCCATAAAAAGCCGCGCTGGGGGCCAGTTGAATAGGAGAAATCCAACGCAACCGCCCGATAACGCGAACGAGAGTGCCGCAATGCTTGATGCGTGATTTGCAACAGTGTTGCTATTACTCAGTCCCGAAATGACGCCGGCAAAAAAGGCAGCCAGCCCCAATCCCGCTAATCCGATCGCACCGGTAAGCCCTGCAAGCCCGTCGCTTCCGTCCATAAAGTTATACAGATTGGTCGCCCAGACGATTGCAATAAAAGCGATCATCACGCCGCCTATCGGTAGCCCAATCGCCAGCTCAGTCAGCACTAACATAGCCGCAAGTACGTGCGCGCCGAGCTTAAAAACGGCACTTAAGCCTTTCCAGTCGTCAATCAGCGACACCGAAAACACTATTAAAATAGCGAGCACTAACACCCAAGGAATGCTTTGTAAATAAAAGGTTGGAATAGCAGCCGCGAAGATTGCGATCCCACCGGCGCGGGGAATTGGGCTCACGTGCAGCGAGCGCGAATTCGGCGTATCCAGCGGCGAAGGGAGGAATCCTCGAACGAGGAGCCAAGCAATAAATGTTGCGATGCAACATGCAGCAAAAAAAGTGGCAATCAAGGGCTTTACTTCCGTATTGTTGGGCGCTGCAGCCGAGAATGTAGCGCGTTTTCGGTGCGCCACCAACGGTCAGCAGTGCGCGCGCTGGTTTACGTCTTGTTGCAATTTGACAACGATAGCCCGCCTCCACCGCTCATCGGTCAGACGTGCGCCTTGCCTTTAGGTGACGCTTTGCGGCACAATCAGGGCATCTTCTCGCGGTTGAAGCTATTGAGAGAAGGCCACAATCTAACGGACGAGTAGTTCTGTTCTGCCGCTTGTCCACATATTTTCTGTATGTTTTTGTTTAATCTGAGGAGAGATTCCATGAACAAAAAACTCGTCGCACTGGCTATCGCAGGCGCACTTAGCGCTCCAATGATGGTTCAAGCGCAGACGGCGAACGTGACGCTGTACGGTACCGTACGTGGCGCGCTCGTTTCGACCAATACTTCTGGTGTTGGCCGTGCAAACGAAGAAGCTAGCTACAGCTCACGCTTTGGTATTCGCGCTTCTGAAGGCATTGGCGGTGGTTTGACTGGTTTTATGCACCTTGAAGTTGGCTACGATGCTTCCCAGCTCGGCACCAACGCAGCATTCGGCGTTCGCGAATCTTGGGTTGGTTTGTCCGGTGGTTTCGGCGAGATCAAGCTGGGTGCTGGCTTGAATGTTTATGATGACGTAATGGGTATGAACCACAACTCTTTAGTTGCTGGTTACAACAACATTAACGCATTCTGGTTCGGCAATGGCTTCGCAAACTACAACGCTTGCGTAGGCACAGCATTCGACGGTCGCTACGCCAACTCGGTTCGTTACTCTTCGCCTAATCTTGGTCCTGTGAAATTCGTTTCACACGCTTCGATTATGAACGAGAGCAACTCTGGCCGTAAGTGCTCGGCATGGGATAACGCCATCATCGGCGGTTTTGGTCCATTCCAAGCTGGCTTGGCGTTCTCGCACCATAACAACTTCACAGCGGGCGCTGCTGGTCTTGCTGCGAACACCGTGCATGATGCTGATCTCGTAATCGGCACAATCAAGGGTTCGTTCGGTATTGTTGACGCAAACTTGGCTCTTGAGCAAGGTAAATACAACAGCAACCACAATTCGTCGTCCGCCAAGTACAAGGGCTTCATTTTGGGCGCTGGCGTGAACTTCGGACCGACGAAAGTTGGTGTTGACTACTCCGCTCGTGATAACGGCATCGCTGTAGGTGGTTCGTTGTTCAGCCCAACACTCTCGTCGAACACATTGGGTGGCGGCAAGTTGACTACGCTCTACGTGAACCACAGCTTGTCTAAGCGTACGCTTGGCTACCTCTGGGCTTCGCAGAACAAGCCTGAAGTTGGCGCGAAATCGACGCAAGTTGCTGTAGCTCTTCGTCACAACTTCTAAGATTAATTTCTTAGTTGTGCACCAAAAAAGCTCCTTTGGGAGCTTTTTTGTTTTTTGATCATTTGGAGTTGAATTACCGAGTGCGCACTACAATTTGGTAACCATGATTGACACGTTCATTTCCCAGTTCGACCGCTTTTTGCGCACCGTAGCCGCACCGGCGCAAGCCGCTTCCCGCCCCATGCCCCGCGCGGCTCCGACCTCGGACGGCGTGGCTTTACAAAACAGGGACGCATTATTGAGCGACGCAGAAAAAACACACGCGGCGGGCCTCATGCGTGTGAACCATGCCGGCGAAGTGGCTGCGCAAGCGCTCTACGCTGGGCAATCACTCTTCGCTCGCACGCCACAAATGGCCGAAATGCTCAGCCAGGCCGCCAAAGAAGAGCAAGACCACCTCGCGTGGACGCAAGCGCGTTTGGATGAGCTTGGCGCGCGCCCCAGCCTACTCAACCCGCTCTGGTACGCTGGCGCATTCGCGCTGGGCGCTGCAAGCGCTGCCTTGGGCGACAAAGCCAGCCTCGGCTTTTTGAAAGCGACAGAAAACCAAGTAGAGGCACATCTGACCGATCATCTTGGTCGCCTTCCCGAGCACGACACGAAAAGCCGCGCCATCGTCGCCGCGATGCGCAACGATGAGGCGCAGCATGCGCAAACCGCAGTGGCCCATGGTGCGCAAAGTCTGCCCAAACCCATTGAAAAGATCATGGCGCTCACCGCAAAAGTGATGACGACGACTGCCTACCGGCTCTAGTTCAGTCGATCCCACCCATACCTGCGGCGTAAAAAATACAATTTAGGGG
>JANMDS010000319.1:0-6695 GCA_031376405.1 Betaproteobacteria bacterium | reverse complement strand
GCGTGCGCCATCAAATTGCAACCTCGCCAGCGGATGAGGTGCCATCACGTTCAATCGTTCGGCGATGTGTAAGCCGGGGGTGTTCGCATCAACCACAAATGCGCTGATGCCCCGCGCTCCCGGCGCCTCGCCAGTACGCGCAAATACAGTATAAAAATCCGCGATACCGCCATTCGATATCCAGGTTTTTTCACCATTCAAAATATAGAAATCAGCCTCGCGACGCGCTTCTAACTGCATCGCCGCCACGTCGGAGCCTGCTTCAGGTTCTGTAAGCGCAAAAGCTGCGATCGCCTCTCCGCTCGCCACCTGCGGCAAGTAGCGCTCACGTTGGAGAGCCGTACCGGCCAAACTGATCGCGCCGCTCCCCAGTCCTTGCATGGCAAACGCAAAATCGGCCAGACCATTGTGACGGGCGAGCGTTTCGCGAATGATGCAAATCGAGCGTGCGTCGAACGAACCGTTCGGTGCGGCGTAGTGCAATATTTGTGCCTCACCGAGGGCGTAGACCAAGGAACGGCACTGGGAATCGATGTCGTCGCCATGTTGGTCGCGCACGTGTTGCGCCGCCCACGTATCGAGAGATTCGGCGAGCACGAGATGGCGCTCTTCGAAAAACGGCCAATGCAAGTGCGCCATGTGCATCGCTATTCCCCAATAAACGTGGGCCGCTCTTTGGCCACAAACGCCGCGTGCGCACGCTTGAAATCTTCGGTCAGCATGCAAAGCGCTTGCGCCTGCGCCTCGGCTTCGATCGCTTGCTCAATGGTCATTGACCATTCTTGGTGCAGCATTGTTTTCGTAATGCCATTTGCGAATGTTGGCCCCGCTACGATTTGCGTGGCAAGCAGGTGGGCTTCGTCGAGCAAAACCTCTGGTGCAACGATTTTGTTGAAGTACCCCCAGCGCTCGCCTTCTTCTCCGCCAAGCGAGCGTCCGGTGTAGAGTAACTCGGAGGCGCGGCCTTGCCCAATCAAACGCGGCAAAATCGCACATGCACCCATGTCGCAGCCGGCAAGGCCCACGCGGTTAAAGAGAAACGCTGTCTTGCAGCGCGCAGTGCCAACGCGTAAATCGGAGGCCATCGCCATGATCGCGCCCGCGCCCGCGCAAACGCCATCTACGCCCGCGATGATGGGCTGCGGGCACACCCGCATGTTACGCACAAGCTCGCCTGTCATACGCGTGAACATTAGGAGTTCTGGTGCGGTGAGTTTCAAAAGTGGACCGATAATCTCATTCACATCGCCACCGGAGCAAAAGTTTCCTCCCGCGCCGAACAGCACGATTGCGTGCACGTCGGTCGCGTATTTCAATCGGGCAAATAAATCACGTAACTCTGCGTAAGAGGCGAACGTTAACGGGTTTTTTTTCTCCGGGCGATTCAAAGTGATCGTAGCCACCCCAGTCTTCACCGACCACGTAAAGTGTTGCGCATCGTAGCCCGCCAACGCGAATCGATTGCCAGCGAGCAAAGCGGGGTCTAATCGGGAAGTGGTTGTGCTCATCGCGCGTCTTTCATTGTTTGGGTGTGGTGAACGTGTTGCCGCAATGCGCCAAGTTGAGCCTGCAAGGCCGCCAGGTTTGGTGGTGGCAATCCCGCAAAAAGCGCGATCACCCAGGCCTCGTGCTCCAGCGCCATGGCTTCAAAACTGCGGCGGCCTTTTGCGCTTAATTTAATGATCGCGCCTCGCCCATCGTTCGGGTTTGGTTTGCGGGCAACCAAGCCTTCTATTGCTAACTCATTGGTGAGTCCGGTAACGTTTCCGCTGGTGACCATTAAGCGCTGGGTAATAGCGCTCATGGAAAGCCCGTTTGGCACGCGGTAGAGCTGGGCGAGATAATCAAATCGGGCGAGCGAAATGCCAAAGCGCGTTCGCAGCCGGGTGCGAATTTCGTTTTCAATTTGTCGCGAACACGAAAGCAAGCGCAGCCATGCACGCAATGCATTATGATCGTCGGCGGTTGCCCGCGCTTCTTGTCCGAGTGCGCTATTCATGCCCCAACACTTTCGATACCTGCGGCGTAAAACGGGTGGTTTTTGAGCAATATCTCCCAAAAAATAGCCACTTTTTCATCGCCGCGCAAAGCCTGCTTCCAATTGCGATTTGGCCGAACCATATTGCTTTGGCCATGGCTGAGCAACATACCCGATGCGCGCCGCTTCCGTTAATGTCCAGGCGGGATTTGCCAAATGCGGCCGCGCGATGGCACAAAGATCTGCGCGGCCTGCAGAAATAATACTGTTCACATGATCCGCTTCGGAAATGGCGCCCACAGCCATGGTCGCGATCCCAGCCTCTTGCCGAATGCGATCGGCAAAAGGGGTTTGATACATCCGTCCGTACACCGGTTTTTCGCGTTTGCTGACTTGCCCTGATGAGCAATCGATCATGTCTGCACCAGCTACTTTGAAGGCTAGGGCAATCTCCACCGCATCGGTAGGCGTAATACCGCCCTCAACCCAATCGTGCGCAGAAATACGCACACTCATCGGTAGATGCGCGGGCCACACCGCGCGTACCGCAGCGAACATTTCAAGTGGATACCGCAGCCGATTCTGAAGCGAGCCACCGTATTCATCGGTGCGCTGATTGGTAAGCGGCGAAATAAAGCTAGAAAGCAAATAGCCATGTGCGCAATGCAGCTCCAACCAATCGAACCCTGCCACTGCCGCGCGCTTTGTGGCGGCAACAAATTCATCGCACACTCGCAGCATGTCGGCGCGCGTCATCGCCTGCGAGGTTTGGCCCTCGCCTTGTAGATACTGTTGCGCGGAAGCAGAGAGCAACGGCCAGTTGCCGGACTCCAGGGGTTTGTCGATACCCTCCCACGCAAGCCGTGTGCTGCCTTTTGCACCCGCGTGGCCGAGTTGCATGGCGCATTTGGCTTCGCTATGGGTGTGTATCCAATCGACGATTCGTTTCCACGCATCGCGCTGAGCATCGTTCCACAATCCTGGGCAACCCGGTGTGATGCGCGCTTGCGCAGACACACAGGTCATCTCGGCGAACACCATGCCAGCTCCGCCCATGGCCCGCGCGCCCAAATGCACAAAGTGGTAATCTCCAGCGATACCTTCGTGCGCGCTGTACTGCGCCATAGGTGAAACAACGATCCGATTTTTAAGGGTGATTTCGCGCAAAGTAAAAGGCGTAAACATCGGCGGGCACGGCTTGACCCGCACGCGTTGCGCAAACCACGCCTCGTAGCTTTCTAGCCACGTTTTGTCGCGCAGGCGTAAATTTTCGTGACTAATCCGCTGGCTGCGCGTGAGCAGTGAGTACATAAACTGCTCGGGTTCGAGCTGGTCACAGTAGCGCGCGCCACACACTTCAAACCATTCCATTGCGTTCCACGCTGCATTCTGTAACCGCAGCACTTCAATTTCGCGAATCGCTTGGTAGGTTTTCAAAACGCTCGGAATCATTGTCGGCTGGTCGCCTTGAAGCTTGAATTGATTACACAACTCGATGGCATCTTCTAGCGCGAGCTTCGTGCCGGAGCCAATTGCAAAGTGGGCCGTGTGTGCTGAATCCCCCATCAATACAACGTGAGTGTCCCCGTTGTGCGTGAACCAATTTCCACACTTAATACGCTGAAAATTAAGCCAGGCCGAGCCGCGCAAGTGGCGCGTGTTGGTGAGTAGCTTTTCACCATTTAGATTGCGCGCAAATAATTGTTCGCAAAACGCAATGGACGCGTCTTGATCGGCCGCATCAAGCCCATGTGCGCGCCAAACGGATTCCGGCGTTTCCACAATAAAGGTAGAAGTGTTTGCATCGAACTGGTAAATGTGCGCCTGAAACCAGCCGTGCGCAGTTTTTTCGAACAAAAAAGTAAAGGCATCGTAACGCTTAGTGGTGCCCAGCCAAATGAATTTGTTTGGGCGGTTGACGATATCTGGTTTGAAGGTATCTACATATTTAGCGCGAATTTTTGAATTCACGCCATCGCTGGCCACAATCAGCTCCGCATCGGGAAAATCTGCATCTGAAACCACTTCAGTCTCAAACAGTAGCTTTACGCCCACCGCCTCGCAGCGAGATTGCAAAATATTGAGCAATTTCTTGCGCCCGATACCGACAAATCCGTGGCCGCCAGAGCGGATGACGCGCCCTTTGAACTCTAGCTCGATATCGTCCCAATGGTTGAATGCTAACTCGATCTGATCGGCCGTGGTCGCGTCCCATTTGCGCATATTCTCCATCGTGGCATCGGAGAACACAACGCCCCACCCAAAGGTATCGTAGGGGCGGTTGCGCTCCACTACCGTTACATCGTGCGCCGAATTTAACTGCTTCATGAGCAGCGCGAAATACAAACCAGCGGGGCCCCCGCCAATACAGACAATCTTCATTCCATGAATGATGCGTGAAAACTAGTTTAGTTGTCAAGTAAATTATTGGAATACGGTGAAGTTATCGCAGTCGCACTTCATGGAACGCATACAGGACAATTTTTTAGAGCGTGCCTACAATGGGCGCTTCACTTTTCAATTTGGATCCGCGCTGCGGTAAAAGAATGATGAAACTTAAATCGTTATTGATCGGCCTTGCTGCCGCAACTCTGGCAACCTCCACCCTGGCGCAAGCCCCAGGTTTTTTCCGCATCGGTACAGGCGGCACGGCGGGCACGTATTACCCTGTAGGCGGCATGATTGCCAACGCCATTTCTGCTCCGCCTGGCATAGTGGCATCCGCGCAGGCGAGTAGTGGCTCGGTGGGCAACGTAAACGCCATTGCCTCGGGGCAAATGGAATCTGCATTTAGCCAGGCCGATGTGGCGTATTGGGCGTACACCGGTACTGGTGTGTTCGAAGGTAAGCCGAAGCTTACTGATTTGCGTGCCATAGCAAATCTCTACCCAGAAAGCGTGCATGTTGTCGCGCGCAAGGGCGCGGGAATTAAAAGTGTGGCTGATCTGAAAGGCAAACGCGTTTCAATTGATGAGCCCGGCTCGGGCACGATGGTAGATGCCAAGCTAATTTTGGCCGCTTACGGTATTTCTGAAAAAGACATCAAGGCCGAGTATGTGAAACCTGCGCAGGCGGGCGACAAGTTGCGCGATGGCGCGCTAGATGCCTACTTTTTTGTAGGTGGTTATCCTGCTGGTGCAATCACTGAGCTCGCCTCGTCTGGCGGTGGCTTAGAGTTAATTCCCATTGAGGGCAAAGAAGCAGACGAAATTCGTAAACAATATGGCTTCTTCGCGGTAGATATCATTCCAGCGAACACCTACAAGGGAGTGGGCGAAGTGAAAACATTGGCGATGGGCGCGCAATGGGTGACGAGTGCGAAAGTAGACAACACGCTCGTCTACAACGTAACGAAAGCCATGTGGAGCGACAAAACCCGCGCCGCGCTTGATGCGGGCCATGCTAAAGGCAAAGCCATTCGTCCAGCTACAGCGCTGACTGGCTTGGGCATTCCGTTGCATCCTGGAGCCGAAAAGTTTTATCGCGAAGCTGGAATATTGAAGTAAAAAAAGAGCACGTTTTCGGGAGATATTTCCGAAAAAGGGGCCAATTTGCGCCGCAGGTATTTCACATTACGTGTGAATTTCTGCGGCGTAATCTTTTGTGTGACGCACAATACGCAGCGTTCGAAATAAAAAGAGGAGCCTCGAATGGCCACCATGCAACTGGACGAAAAGCAGACCAAAGAACTCGAAGAAAAGTTTGATCACGAAGTGCGTTTTCGGCACATCACCCCCCCCGCCTCATGGCTGGTGGCAGGGTTGCTCTTCATCCTCTCTATGTTTCACTATTACACGGCAGGCTTTGGGTTGCTCCGCGAGGTAACGCACCGTGGCGTACACATGGCGTTTGTGATCGGTTTAGTTTTTTTAGTTTTCCCATTTTTCAAAAACAAAAGTACGCGATCGTCCTGGCTCGCGCCCGGCGGTATCCCGTGGATGGATTGGTTGCTCGCGCTCGGTGCTGCTGCCGCGTGTTTGTATGTGCCTTACATTTTTGAGGATTTAGCCTTTCGTGTAGGCAACCCTTCGAACGTTGATGTCGCGATGGGCACCATCCTAGTAATCGTTTTACTTGAAGGTACGCGCCGCTCAATGGGCTGGCCGTTGCCAATATTGGCCATTGTGTTTATGGGCTACGCGTATTTCGGCAAATCCATGCCCGGGATCTTGCAACATCCCGGCGCAGATTGGGCCAATATCGTGAACCATTTGTATTTAACGAGCCAGGGCGTATACGGTATCGCGTTGGGCGTGGTGGCCACCTATGTGTTTCATTTTGTGCTCTTCGGCGTGCTCGCCACGCGCATCGGTCTGGGGCAGCTGTTCATAGATTTAGCGAGCTGCGTTGCGGGCAAATACGCAGGAGGCCCGGCTAAAGTAGCCATTTTTGGCTCGGCAGCGTTCGGTACGATTTCGGGCTCGTCTATCGCCAATACTGTCACCGTTGGTTCGCTCACCATTCCAGCGATGATTCGCTTGGGCTACCCGCGCCATTTCGCTGCGGCTGTAGAAAGCACCGCCTCCACGGGGGGGCAAATCACGCCACCCGTAATGGGCGCTGCTGCATTTTTGATGGTGGAATTTTTAAATTTGCCGTATCAGCAAATCGTACTCGCCGCCATCATTCCAGCGTTCATGCATTTCTTCGGTGTGTTCATGCAAGTGCACTTTGAAGCCAAGCGCCACGGGTTGCGCGGGCTCTCACCCGAGGAGAT
>JANMDS010000315.1:0-1966 GCA_031376405.1 Betaproteobacteria bacterium | reverse complement strand
AAGCAATACCTGCGGCGCAGATTCGGCACTTTTTGAGCAATATCTCCCAAAAAAAAGCATTTTTCTAGCCTTCCCGCGTGGCACGCACGACTTCTTCGAGCGTGGTCGTACCGGCTAGCGCTTTCCTCACGCCGTCGTCAAACATCGGCTCCATGCCATCGGCAACGGCAGCGTGGCGCAGCTCGGCGGCGTTGGCGTGGCGCATCACCAGCGGGCGGATGCGGTCGGTCATGGGCATCATTTCTAAGATGGACACCCGTCCGGTGTAGCCCGTGCCGCCACATTGGGCGCAGCCCATCGGCTTGTAGAGTTGCATCAAACTTCCGGCGGGGACATGCCGCTCCAAGTCCATTTCTTTGACCACTTCGGGTAGCGGCGTGTAGGCTTCGCGACAATGTACGCACAGCGTACGCACGAGACGTTGCGCGAGAATGCCAATCACGGTGGAGGTGAGCAAATAATCCTCTACGCCCATATCGAGCAGCCGATTCACCGACGAGGGCGCGTCGTTGGTGTGCAGCGTAGAGAGCACCAAATGGCCCGTGAGTGCGGATTGCACGGCGATTTGCGCGGTTTCTAAATCCCGGATTTCACCGATCATAATCACATCGGGATCTTGCCGCACGATGGAGCGCAGCGCGGTGGCAAACGTTAAATCAATTTGCGGCTTCACCTGAATTTGGTTGATACCGGCCATTTGATATTCCACCGGATCTTCGACGGTAAGGATTTTTATGTCCGGCTGATTCAATTGATCGAGCGCGGTGTAGAGCGTAGTGGTTTTGCCGGAGCCCGTGGGGCCCGTGACCAACAAAATCCCGTTCGGCTGCTTTAACGCCAACTGGAATTTCGCCATGAGCGGGCCGTGGCCAAAGCCGAGCCGATCAAAATCAAGCACCACGCCTTTTTTATCGAGAATACGCATCACCACGCTCTCGCCATGCATCGTCGGCACGGTGGACACGCGGAAATCTACTTCTTTGCCCTGCACGCGCAGGCGAATACGGCCATCTTGGGGCAAGCGGCGCTCGGCTATATCCAAGTTCGCCAAAATCTTCACCCGGGAAATCACCGCTGCGGAGAGCCGCTTAGGCGGGGCCTCTTGCTCGTGCATCACGCCATCAATACGGTAGCGGATTTTGAGCGTACTCTCAAACGGCTCGATGTGAATATCGGAAGCCCGCACATCCAAGGCCTTCGCAATAATTTGGCTCACCATGCGGATCACCGGGGCTTCACTCGCCAAATCTTTAAGTTGCTGTACGTCAGCGTTAAAGTCTTCGCCATCGAGCCGGATTTCGGCATCCACCGCGCCGCCACGCCCCGTTACATACAAACGCTCCACCGCCGCATCAATATCCGCTGGCACGCCCAACACGGGCCGCACCCGCCGCCCGGTGACCATCTCAAAGGCTTTGATCGCGTAAGCATCGTTGGGCTCGGCCATCGCGAGCTCCAACACATCGGCGTCTTCACGCAGTGGCAACGCTTTGTGTTCCTGCAAAAACCGGGCCGAAACCCGCTCTTCCAAAATCGGCATTTCCGGAAACTGCGCAACTTCCACAAACGCGAAACCCAATTGCTCGGCCAACGCGCTCGCCACATCGCGCGATGAAACCATGCCCAAGGTCACGAGCAAACTACCCAACTTTTCGTTGTTCGCACCTTCTTTTTGAATGCGCAGCGCCCGATCCAACGTAGTGGAATCGAGCTTGCCCTGCCGCAGGAGGATTTGGCCTAAAGGCTCTTTGTGTGGAACGTTAGTCATCGCGGGTAGGATTCTATCCTGCGCAAGAGGTTCAGACCCAGTTTATAAACGGTTGATTTTTTTGGGGAGATTAGCTGGAAAACGTATGGCACATTCCAACTCCAAACGCAACGGGGTTAGTGGGGTTGAAGTTTAGTCAGATCACCAAAGGTATGCAGGAAATGCGCCTTGAAGTCAAACTCGGGAAACATTAGCTGC
>JANMDS010000215.1:0-2412 GCA_031376405.1 Betaproteobacteria bacterium | reverse complement strand
CCGGAAAAAGGCGCAACCAAAGTAACATGGCGCATGTACGGCGAGCACGGCATGAACCCGATTCACCGTTGGTTTTCGCTTTTTATGGATAAGCTAATTGGACCTGATTTTGAGTCCGGGTTGAAGTCGCTGAAAGCGCTTTCAGAGAAACCTTAAAGCGTTAGGAAACGACTAAAACCTGCGGCGTGAAAAGTGCCGGTTTTAGAAAATATCGCTCTCAAAATTGCCCCACTTTTTTCACTTTCGGTACTGTTTTTTAGTCGTTGTGCTTGAAACCGAACTATTGGGTATCCAGCTCCACCCGATTGCGCCCTGCGTTCTTGACGACATACAACGCGCGGTCCGCGCGCCGCAGGAGGGCATCGGTATCGGTATCGTTTTGATCCATCAGGGCCACACCGATTGAAACGGTAACAGGGAGAACTTCATTGTCACGCAGGCGCATGGGGTTGCGTTCGATGGCAACGCGCACCGTTTCTGCGAGCTGAATTGCATGCGTTGGCTCGGTTGTGGAAAGCAGGACTACGAACTCATCGCCACCCTGGCGACCGACCAAGTGCGGCGCCTGCAGCGCGCGTTGCATGGTGTGCGCCACATGGATCAACGCCCGATCACCAACGCCGTGACCAAACTTATCGTTCACCGATTTGAAGTGATCGATATCGACAATCATCAGAGCGAAACACGAATTATTTTTCCGCGCTACAGCAAAACGTTGGTTCAAGGCACTGGTGAGCGTAAATCGGTTAGCGATACCCGTCAAGTGATCATAGCTAGCGGATTCTTGCCATTGCCGCTGCGCCCGTTCCGTGCACATCAAGGCAAACGCGGTGGTGCCAATGGTCGGAAGTATAGAAATGAGCGCCTGAGAGAGCAAGATCATCACGTTCGCGCTGGATAGTGCGCTGTTTTCTGGGACCGCGTATACGGAAAAATAAATAACGCGCCACACCATGAACGCAAGCGAGGTTGCAAACATCGCGGCCAGCACCCGCCCGCTCAGAAGAACACGGCCCCGTTCTGGACTGATGAGGGCATTGAGGGCGAGTGAAAGCGGAATTGACCACATTACCGATACCAGCACCACTCTGGCCGAAAGGTTTGGCCTTAACGCGGAAAAAACATAAATTCCGAGCACGCAAACAGGCACGATGAACCAAATCCAGTGCAAATCCGGCATGCCAAAAAAGCGGCGAAGTGAACGCGCATACAGCACAATCGCCGTGGAGAGGCATCCGTTCGCGATTGGCAAAATGATTTCGGTTGGGTAATGGTTTTGAAACGCAAGTAGTAGGCTCCCACCGGCAGCCAGTAGCGTGCCAATGCGCCAATCTGCAGCGCTCGGTTGCACCGCCGACGCGAGGTTTCGGTGTATCAGCCCCAGTACGCCCCCGTTTAGGAACATCATGAGCGTGGCAACAATAAAAATTGTGCTTGAATCCATTTCGCGTTCGGAACTGCGCTCGCATTCCGTTTTATTCCTTCCCAAGAAAAGCGCTTGACGTGTGTTTTGCAACTAACGCTGCACCGTACAAAACGCTTTTTAGCCTATTACGACCAGCGGTACGACATTACAAAGCGTCGTGCGATGAGCGGCGTTGCAGGGAATCCCTTTCACCGCTGGCTGCGGACGTTACCGGCAGCCCAGTAAGTAAAAATCCGCTTTCAGCTTCCTTTCTAAAACCGCCCCCCCCATTTTGTACAGCGCAGTGGCAATTACTGCGGCTTAGCTTCGATTACGCTTAACGAGGTGTGCGTTGCTGAAATAGAACACAACGCGAAGCCGGATCGACCCAGCAGTGCGCGGTATTGCTCGGCGGTGCGCTCGCAGCCACCTGTCATCACCAGCATATTGAGATCCGATACGGTCAGCGCGCGGGTACTCCGGTCACAGGCGATTTCAGCGGGTAGGATGCGCTCAATCAGTAGCAGAACGCTATTCACTTGCATTGCCTGCCTGCACAACTTGAGAATTTGCAGTGCTTGGGTATCGTGCCAGTCGTGGATGACCCGCGACAGCACGTATATCGAACCGCCAGGCGGGATCGATTCGAAGATATCTCCCTCGATTACATCAAAGCGCCGGAACAGCCCAGCATCATGAACTCGCCGCCTCGCCTTGGCGGCGACGTGCGGCAGCTCCATTAGTGTGCCGTGCGCTTTGGGATACGCAGTCAGCACCGCTTTCAGGAACAACCCATCCCCACCAGCAATATCCACTACGCGCGCGAAACCTGCGAACGAGTACGCCGCCAAGACTGCTCGGTGGTGGGATTCGATATAGCTCGCCATGCCATCATCGAACTCTTTGGCGCTTTGTGCGTGTTCCGCGCGGTAGGCCCAGGGCGTGGTGCCGAACGCGTGTTCAAACGCATAGTCACCCGTGCGCACGCTATGCATAAGTTCGCCCCA
>JANMDS010000137.1:0-1623 GCA_031376405.1 Betaproteobacteria bacterium | reverse complement strand
GACGACATCGCCGCCCTGTTCCGCCACTTCGTGCATGGCGCGGCGCTGCGCTTCCAGCGGCCCGTGCCAGAGATGCCAGCAGCGCTGAGCGACCGGCTGCTTGCCCACGGCTGGCCCGGCAATGTGCGCGAACTCAAGAGTGCCGCCGAGCGCCATGTGCTCGGGCTGCCGGCCTTGCCCGGCGAGGCGCCGGCCGAGGTGGCGGCCGGTCGCACGCTGCAAGCCACGCTCGATGCGATCGAGACCTTGCTGATCGAGGACGCGCTGCGCCGCTGCAAGGGCCACATCGATGCGGTCTGCCGCGAGCTCGACCTGTCACCCGCCACGCTGTACCGAAAGATCAAGCTGCACGGCTTGCAGGCGCAGGGCCACCGCGACGCTTGAACCGGCGATCAGCCGGCGTGCCCCTCGGCCGCCATCGGCGCCGGCCGCACGCGCAAGGCCCACACGACGCCCGCGATCAGCAGCGCCACGCCGGCCAGGGTTTCAGGCTCGGGCCCGCGCCCGCGCAGCACAAACGCATAGCTCAGCGCCGACACTGTTTCGAACACGATGAGCTGGCCCGCCAGCGTGGTCGGCAGACGCTGGCTCGCTTCGTTCCAGCACAAGGTGCCGGCCCATGACGCGAGCAGGCCGATGGCAAACATCAGCCCGATGAAGCGGGCCGGCGTCGGGCCGAACGGCATCTCGAAGACCTGCCCGCTCGCCACGTTCCAGACCCAGAACGCCGCGAAGCCGAACGCGGCCAGCGGCAGTGTCGCCAGGCCCTGCGCCGTGGCCCAGGTTCGTGGGCTGCGGTCGGCATGCGCACGCAACCAATCGGCATTGCGGATCGGGTACCAGGTCCAGCAGACCACCGCAGCGATGGCCAGCAACGCACCGAGTGCATAACGCGAGACATCGGCGTTGGCATCGGCACGCAGCGCAACGATCTCGACATGGTTGACGAGGCCGATGCCGCTGCCGATCAGCAGCAGCGACGGCGCCAGGCGCAGCCACGGCAAGCGCCCGTCGCGCCGGCCGTCACGCAGGTTCGACACGATTGCGATGACGACCGGCAGGGTGCCGATGATCATCGTCGGCAGCGGCCCGCCGGCACGCTGGATCGCCGCGGCCAGGCACAGGTAGTACAGCAGGTTGCCGATGGTCGAGAGCTTGAGCGCTTCGAGCCAGTCGCTGCGTGTGAACTGCAACAAGCGTGTCCGATCGAACCATGCCAGCGGCAGGGCGATCAGCCCGAACGCGAGGTAACGCGCGAACGAGAGCAGTGCCGCCGGGTACTGCGGCAACAGCAACGGTGCGACGAACACCAGCCCCCACATGAGGCCGGCTGCCAGGGCGAAGAGGGTTCCGATCCACATGGTGCGGCAGCGAGTGTCGCTGATTGCCTGTGTCGCTCGGGGCCGCTCCGCGGCGCGTGGGGCGCGACCCTCTGGCAGCGACCCCACTATCCGAGCGCGTGCGCGTGCGATATAAACCGCCGTGCCTTTCGCGGGCACCGTTGGGTAGATCCACAAAAGCGCAAGTACAAGGCTGATGATGCAAGAAACCTTAAGGGACATGCTGTCCGCAAGCAGCGCGTCCGCGGTAGCGCTGTCCGCGCCGGGCCGCACGGCGCTGGTG
>JANMDS010000197.1:0-2069 GCA_031376405.1 Betaproteobacteria bacterium | reverse complement strand
CAGGGCGCGGCTCTTTTTCCGCTGAGCCAGCTTCTGAATCACTGGAGTTCGTGCCCGACGGTTGGGCCTTCGCCTCACTTGATCAACTTTCAACAGTCGTACGAGGCGGCTCGCCGCGTCCGGCGGGCGACCCTCGGTACTTTGGTGGATCAGTGCCATGGATAACCGTTGGCTCAATCACTGCCGATGAGACAGATTATTTGCGGCACGCCCTTGGTGGTCTGACAGAGGAAGGCAAGGAGCGAAGCAGGTTCATCGAAGAGCACACGCTGCTTTTGACGAATAGTGGTGCGACCCTGGGTGTTCCGAAAATCTCACTTATTTCCGGATGCATCAACGACGGTGTTGCGGCTCTATTGGATGTGGAATACCCACTGAAACATTACTTGGTGCATTTCCTCCGGACACGGACCGATGCCTTGCGCCAAGTGAATCAGGGGGCTGCTCAACCCAATCTCAACACAACAATCATCAAGGCGATGGTGGTTCCTTTGCCACCCGTCGCAGAGCAAGCCCGAATCCTCGCCGAAGTCGACCGCCACCTGTCCATCATCCGCGAAGTCGAAGCCGAGGTCGACACCAATCTCCAGCGCGCGCAGGCGTTGCGGCAGGCCACGCTTGCGCGAGTATTTTCAGTGGGATGTTGAACATGGAACTGCGAGATTTGCCCAAAGTGCGCGACTGGCTAAACCAGTTTGACGTGCCTGACGTGTATCTCGCAGAACACATGCTCCGTCGAATTCGTTATGTGGGGTTTGAGGAGTTTGAAGCTTGGCTCCAGGCCTCGGTGCGAGGATTGCTAAGTGAAATATTCGAGAAAGAAGGGCGAGTCGCCGTTGCAATATTCCCTGTTGCTAAACCGTTTATTCATGTTCACAACAAAGACAAAGACGAAAAACAGCCCAATGACAGTGCGGGGCGTATAGCGCATTCGCTGAAGAACCTCGAACGCGATCTTCCTGGTTACGTAGAGCTCACGCCTCGGTTGGATTCGATGCGAAAGCAAAAAATTAAACACATTATTTTTGTGGATGATTTTGTGGGAACGGGTGATCGGTTTACCAAGTCGTGGCGTGAAACTGTGCCACCCTCGATCAAGTCTTGGTGTTCTAGAGGGTGGTGCAAAGTCTGGTTTCTGACGTTTGCTGCCCACGCGTCAGGATTGAAGAGAATTGTTCGCAATGTTCGGCCGATGTCACTCCGGCAGATTCGCGCGAATTTGACGATGGAAGAATCTTTCTTTGAGGAGAGCTCAGGGGTACGGGCTGTGCTACGAAAGTATGGCGCACCGCTTGGTAGAGCCCGAGAAGTGATGGGCTATGGCGGATTAGCTTGTCCGGTAGTCTTTCAGCACGGTTGTCCAAACAATGTGCCCTTGATTCTGTGGGTAAAGCCTTCTAAAGCGAGTCGAATTAATTGGCGTCCGCTGTTCCCTGAACGAAGTGTCTCTGCTGAGGTCTATCCGCTATTCGCGGAGGATTGGGCCAAACAGGCCGTGCCTGAGGAGCTTTGGATGGCTGGGCATTTCCACCTCGCCTTGAACGTTTTAGAGAAAATTGCGCAGTACAAAGAGAGTCATCAGCTTTTGTTAACGCTTGGTCTTTTGGCAAAGGGCCACAGTGTTGGAAAGATTAAAAACACTCTGGTGCTTACCGATGCTGAATTTGCGACGCTGTTGGATGAATTGCGAATGGGGGGACTCATTGATGCGGGCAACGCGGTCACGCGCTTTGGGCGTGACGTAATTGTCAGAGCTGCTAAGCCCACAAAGAAGAGTGTTGTGATCACAGGGGAGACCAATTTCTATCCGTCAAGTTTTTTGGGGTTCCAGCGTGGAGCTTAGTCGTTGTGGATGTGCCAATGGCATATCGACTTCCGTCGAATGCTGGTTGATTCGCGTAGTCGGTCTAACTGGCTTTCGTAGAGCACGGATTCCGTTGCTCGTTGTAGGTGCCGTCGCTAGAGTGGGTTCTGAGCTGCGCTTTCGCGCGCGTTCTCTGCTCCTCCGGGCGACGAAGCCTCTGCGCAAAAGCGCAGCTCAGGACCTCACTGGCGTGAGGTGAAGTAAG
>JANMDS010000190.1:0-3732 GCA_031376405.1 Betaproteobacteria bacterium | reverse complement strand
AATAAACGCGATGCCTAAACCGGCGGCATCGCCGGACTAAATCATATTTCCACTCGGCGTTTCAATCCCAAAGTCAATCACGTTGAAATCCATCATCACGATCGCGGTGCAATCGATATCTGCTTCGGTTACGTTAAACGGGATGCGAATCTTGTTCCCCGGCCCGATGTAACCACTAGGATCAACGATGATGTTGGTGTTGGTAACGGCAGCCAATATTTGTTGAAAATATTTACGAAGCCGGAAGTAGTCGTCAATAGAGCCGCTCAACAGCCCAGTAAGCGCGAGGTAGCCGCCCGTACCATTGGCTAAGGCTCTTAATGCGGCAGTGTTGACCTGCTGCTCGTTGCCAAGCCCAATGGCGTAGGTTCGATTGTTAATGGAGCCTGCAACGTCGGCGATATAAAGTGGCGCGGTTTCCAAACCATCGGTTAACACGATCAAGGCTTTTTGATCAAAACTGCCTGCTGGAATCGCGTCCAGCGTTTGCCGCCCGAGCTGCACGCCATCGCCAATTGAAGTGTTGCCGTTTACATTGGTTTGGTGCGCTGCTACCGCGCCCATCGCGGCGATGCGCGCAGGGTTGATATCGTTGCTCGGCATCGTCGTCATGGGCAACCCGGGAAAGGTTGCGTGATTGGTTGGGTACGCATCGTGGTCAAATCTAATCAAGCCCACTGCGTTGTTCATAGGGAGCAACTCCATGAATGACGTGGCGGCATTTTTAAGTACGTCAAGCCGAGCAACGCCTGTCGTACCGGCCTCCCAGGCCATGCTCCCGCTTTGATCCAACGCAAGCATGACGGCAACCGTCGGACGGGCAATCACGTTCGCTTTCAGCACGAACACAAATTGTTTGCCGCTCTCGGGGCACTCAAACGTTACCGAGCCATCTGGTACCGCACCAAGCGCGCCCGCAACGAGCGCGAGCCACACGCGCGCCTCTGCGTAGGGCGCGCTGCCATGGTTGACGACCAACTGTCCACTCGCAGGTTGCATCACCGAATACGGCGCAGTAGGGCCTGCGCCCGCCTTGATTCGGATCGTCGCTGGAGTACAGGTGTACACGCGAAATACTGCTGCGACCACGCGCGTTTCGCCAGTGGGGACATCAACAAAATTGATGACTGGCGGCGATCCGGCGTTGAGCACTTCGATCAACGGGATAACATTGCCGTTGGTGTCGTAACAAGGGGGAAACACCACGCTGGGATGCTTGTAGTTATGCGCAAACTGTTGATTGTCCGGCGCGGCCCAAGGCCGGATGTTGAGCCCCCCAGACCACGGTTCGAGGTTGGTGTTGAGCTCGGGATCTGCGCTTTCGCTGCCATAGACGGTTGTAGGATCGAGACGCGCGGTTTGGTTTGCTTGGGTTTGCCACTTCGCAAATAACCGGTCAACGTTCGAGTGGAGGAAAAACACAAACGGGTCTCGAAATGAAATGTGTTGCCCGCCCATCGCCACAAATCCATGCATGGCGTTATGCACTTGTTCGAGCAATTGTCGGAACTGCGCGTAGTCGCTGGCATTGACGATATTTGTATCGCCCGCTACCGACGCAGGCGAACCGCCAATTGAGCGCTTAACGTCCTGCGGTGGGTCAAATGGATTGTTCGTCGCATCCCGGTGATTTGCAGCATCTGGCACATAAAAGCCATCACTACGCCACGGAGCCGATGCGTTTTGCCAAGGCGGTCCGATTGATGCGTTATTTGAGCCGCCGTGACCCATGAAATCGGCAGTGAACAAGTTCAGCGATCCGGTGTTTCCACCGCCCAAATTTGAGTTGGGAATCGACCGAGGATCTTGCGTCCAATCCCAGTAGTGAAGCGATAGCTGCGGATTGACCTGCCGAATAAGTTGCTCGAAACGGTTTACGATTTCACGATGCCACGGGACAAATTCGGGCCCCCCGTGCACATGGGTGCTCTGGTGCGTCTCGTCTTGCTTAAACCACCAACTCACCCCACCAATGGGCGAATCTGAGCGATTGCCGGGAAAATGCCTGCGATTGAGTTCGACTAGCGCGTCGCGCAGCATTGCGCGTTCCGCTGGATCAACCGATGCAATGTTATAGCGTATGCCATCACCAAGTGCCATGATAATTCTCCAAAAAATGGAGTAGGAGAAGTGACTATCCTGGTATCAGTATTGAGCATCCGTGCCGCGCGACTTCTCAAACAGGTAGCATGGTGCAGTAAAGAGAAGCTTACGCGCGATTTACCGCAAATGCGTCCCCTAGATGGTCTAGGCTCTTTAGGGGAACTGACTGACTTTGCATATATTTTTTTAAATCCTTGCATTGATGCCTTCAGCCTAAAAGCTGACCCGATCTTGCTTGGTATTTTTTGCCGTGCGCACCTTAGTCTAAAAGGACTAAAACCTGCGGCGTAAATTGTCTGCTATTCGAGACTTATCTCCCGAAAAAATGTAAGCGCTCTCTCGACCCGCTTGCCCTCTCCTGATCAAATGCGCCCGCATCCCGTTTTCACCCTGCTACGCTCGCCCTATGCACCAAATTCGACTATGATGTTGCTACGTGATTTCAAGCACGTTTGAGGCAATACCCATAACGGTTTTATCCTTCTGGAGGTTTCCCATGAATTTCAAATTGAATACTGCTTTCGTTGTAACGGCCAGCGCACTTGCCTTCGCTGGCGGCGCACAGGCGGCGACCGAGTTGGTTGTTGCCACTGTAAACAACGGCCACATGATCGAGATGCAAAAGTTAACGAAAAACTTCGAAGCCGCCAACCCTGACATTAAAGTGAAGTGGGTTACGCTGGAAGAAGGCGTGTTGCGCCAGCGCGTGACCACCGACATCGCCACCAAAGGCGGGCAGTTTGATGTGATGACCATCGGCATGTACGAAACGCCCATTTGGGGCAAAAAAGGTTGGCTGCAGGAGTTGAAAACGGATGCAGCCTACGATGCTGACGATATCTTACCCGCCATGCGCAACGGCTTGTCCGTAGACGGAAAAATGTACGCGGCACCGTTCTACGGCGAGAGCTCGATGCTCATGTACCGCAAAGATTTAGCGGACAAAGCTGGCATTAAAGTGAGCGATAAGCCCACCTGGGAAGAAGTGAAAACACTGGCTTCGAAGATTCACAATCCGAAAGAAGGCGTATACGGCATTTGCCTGCGCGGCAAACCGGGCTGGGGCGACAACATGGCGTTTCTGACCACATTGGTCAATACCAACGGCGGCCAGTGGTTCGATATGAATTGGAAGCCGCAGCTCACGTCCGAGCCTTGGAAGAAATCGATCAACTTCTACGTTGATTTGCTCAAAAACTACGGTCCACCTGGCTCATCGAACAATAGCTTCAATGAAATTTTGGCGCTCTACAACGCGGGCAAGTGCGGCATGTGGATTGACGCAACGATTGCTGCAAGTTTTATTACCGATCCGAAACAATCTAAAGTCGCCGATAAAGTTGCTTTTGCACAAGCCCCAACAGCGGTAACGCCAAAAGGCGCGAATTGGCTGTGGGCTTGGGCGTTGGCCGTGCCAAACGGTACGAAGAAATCGGTTGAAGCGCAGAAATTTATTGCCTGGGCTACGTCGAAACAGTACATCGAACTCGTGGCTAAAACCAACGGCTGGGCAAGCGTACCCACGGGCACGCGCAAGAGCACCTACGCCAACCCTGAGTTTGTAAAAGCAGCGAAGTTCGCCACTGCCGAAAAAGCGGCGATTGATTCGGCCAACCCCGCCGACAGTAC
>JANMDS010000185.1:0-6249 GCA_031376405.1 Betaproteobacteria bacterium | reverse complement strand
GTGCGGTTGTCGTCTGCGTTTGGGCCATCTGGGTGCCGGCTTGGCGCGCCATCTGAGTTTGCTGGACGACCTCGGCAATCAATCGATTTACCGTTACGAGCGTTTCATTCGTGTCCGACTGAATGTTTCCAACGAGCTGCGAAATCGTAGCCGTTGCTTGTCGTGAGTTATCAGACAAACGCTGAACTTCGCTGGCCACTACCGCAAAACCGCGGCCGGCTTCGCCTGCTGTTGCGGCTTGCATAGAGGCATTTACAGCAAGCACGTGTGTGCGTTCGGAAATGGTGTTAATCAGCGCAATAGCGGAAGAAATTTCCTGCGAACGCTCGCCCAATCGTTTGAAGCGCTTTTCCATCTCTGACATCGTTTCGCGCAGACGATCCATACCCTTTACCGTGCCATCTACCGCCGAGAGCGCCGCATCAGTAGCGCCCGAAGCCCGTTCCGCAGCTTGGCTTGACTGCAAAGATAGTTTCGCTACCTGAGTCATTTGAGCGGTAACAGATCCTAAGTTTTTGGCCATGGACAGTAGCGATTGTTGGTCAGTCCGCGCTGAGTCGTCTACGAGAGAAGCTTGTGACCGCACCGATGCGGAAAGCGTTTGAACTTGATCTGCGATGTCTTTGACTTCAAGCAGCGTTTTACCTGTTTCGTCAGCGAATTGATTGATGGAAGAAGATACAGTTCCCACTACATCTTCCGTGACGGGTGCTCGTGCGGTTAAGTCTCGGTTTGACAATTGGAAAACCGTTTGCAGAAGTGAAATGACGGACTCGTTTAGTGTTTCGTTTTCGGCTTTCGCTTTTTCGAATTGTGCGATGCGGTCATCAAGCAAACTATCAAATGAACGTCCTAGGGCACCGATTTCATCCGCCTCCATAAGTTTGGAACGGGCAGCGCTATCACCAGAAGAAACCAACTGAACGGTTTCGGAAAGCTTTTGAATTGGCTGGAGGAATCGACGAATTGCCCCAGACATCACCAATGCGGCTAAAGCAACAACGCCCAACGCAATGGCCAACGCCCTCCAAAGGAAAGATCGTGTCAGCTCGTTGACGGGCGCGTCGGCCTCAGCTTTATCAATTTTCGCAACTACCGACCAATCCAATCCTTGTATCTTGAGTGGTGCAACCGCGCCGTATACAGGAACGCCCCGGTAGTCGTTAAACGTAAGAAATACTTCTTTACCTTGACTCGCTTCACGAGCACCCTCGGAGTCAACGGTTACCAGACCAATTGTGGTGTCCTTTTTTACAATCTGTGCTCGGTCGCTCGCACTTAACGAATTGCCAAGCGATTGCAAGAAAGCTTCTTTATCGCCGCTCATGTAGCGGGCGTTAGTGCGCATTTTTTTGTCTGCGCCCACGAGGAACACGTCACCGGTATCGCCTAGTCCAATTTTCTTCCATTCCTTCTTTGCAGACATTACCTCAGAAATTTTATCGATTGGATACTGAATTGCGAGCACGCCAATTTGCTTATCTTGATCGAAGATTGGCGTCGCCACGAACGCCGCTTGGTCGTCGTAAGAAGGCAAATACGTTGCAAAGTCTGAAAGATAAACCACATCTCGGTTCTTTGCGTTTTTTACTTTATCGTACGCTTCACGTAATTTTGATTTCGCGGCAACGCCGCTGGCGAGCGACGAACCGAAATCCAACTCCTTAAATACGGTGTAGACGACCGTATCGTTTTCGGTATCGATCAAAAATATATCGTAGAACTCGGCTAATTTTTGTTCCCGTTCAAAACCGGGATGGTATTGGCTATGGACACGGCCGTAGGTTGTATCGGTGCCAGGGGTAACAAGCTTCTCTTTTTGACCAAGTGGATTGGCATTGTTTAGAATGAACTCCGCTTGCAACGCTAAGCCGTTAGGGTCAGTGATCGTGTTCAGCGAGGAGACATCAGCTAATGGCTTCGCATTGCGTTTGTTATATTCTGGAACGAGTTGCGTTTTCGCAAAATCAGCAATGCGTTCTTTGGCTTGGTTTGCATCAAATTTTGGCGTCTCCTTTGCTGCAACCGCGTAAGCAACTTTAAAGCTGCGCATCGCCTCAATTGTCGAGCGCTGTGACGCAAAGGCCTGCACGTCGCGAACTCGGTTGTTCAACTCATCTTCAATTTGTTGCTTCTTCGAATCGCGGATCGAAATGAGCTGGGATTGGGACAGGGCGTTAATCGTGCTACTCGATACGGATGTCGCGTTCTGCCAAAGCAATCCGGCGGTCAGTAACACAGGAATCAACGTTAGCGCACCCGCGCCCAACAATAGCTTTTGACGAATATTCATTTAATTTCACTCCACCTTCACAACAACACGTTCAACTTAAATAAAAAATTAGTGCCGCGATAAATGCGACGTGAGTACTTCATAAAGAATTTCTGGATCGAGCATTCGATAGACACCTTCGCGTTGGCGCACAAGCTGTCCGGTAAGAGATTGGCCAAGCTGCTCGTACTGCACCGCAGCGTCGTAAAAAAATTCTGCAGTGGGTTCAATTTGGATGGGCAGCCCATCGAACAAAATACCGAGGGTCTTGTTCGATTCATCGTCAGCGTCCCCGCCGATCAAGAGCCGTGGCTTGCGCCGCGCGCCCTGCCGAGGCATTGAAGTCTCGCCTAGTGCAAAGCGTTGCAAATCAACAACGGGCGTAACCGTGCCGTTGATGCTGGATGCGCCCACAAGCCAAAATGGGGCGCGCGGTACGGGCGTTACGGTAAATTCATCCACAACCATGCGCGACCAGCCATATGGCAAAGCAAGTGCCAATTCCCCACACTGAATACCTTGTGAGAGCGTACGTGGTGCGTTCGCAGCGTTAGTCGATGAAGCTTGCATGTGACTAAAAGGCTTCTAGAATTTGGGTTGCGGTGTAGGGTTTTGTCACGAACGCTTTTGCCCCTAACATCTGCGCAAAAACTCGGTCCGCTTTCTGATCTTTGGATGTCACAAACACCACGGGAATCCCCTTGGTTAGCGGGTCGGCCAATATTTTTCGTGTTGCCGAAAATCCATCCAGACCGGGCATGTTTACATCCATCATGATGAGGTCAGGCACTTCAGATTTAGCTTTCGTGACTGCATCCTCACCATTTGTGGCGAAGACGACTTTCCACCCTGCGTCTGAGAAGATGCGAGACAAATTTTGCGAATCCACTGGGGAGTCTTCGGCGATCAATACTTTTTTCATTTTGAAATGTTCGTTCCTACATTGGGTATTGCGAATGCGAAAAGGTCAAACAGCTGATTACCGGGCCAGCGTGTCAAAGCGCTTGCGCATGTTGGTCGCTGTTTGTGGTGAATTTGAAACTTTGTGTTGAAACAACGCTTTAATGAGCTTGGTTTCGTCTACCGGTTTTACTAGGTAGCCATCGCATCCAGCCAAGGCTCCACGCACCCGATCAATTGCGCCGCTGCGACTTGTCATCATCACTACCGTTGGCGCACTGCCATCAGGATATTTGCGCTGTTTAACTACGCGACACGTCTGGTATCCATCCATCCCGGACATCATGACGTCGAGAAAAACGCAGCGAAATTTACTTTGATTCAGCATCATCAAGCACTCTTCACCGCTCTTCGCGAGGTGAACGCGAAACCCGAATGACCCCAAATGTTCTTGCATAAATTTGAGTGCGATATCGCTATCGTCGACCACCAAAATATCGTCGTAGGAGTGCTCCGCAGGGAGATCAGACACGGTTGGGGCAGCCGCGCGAACAGTGGGCGGCGATATCGACGGCGGTACGGTGGCGACATTGCCGCGAAGCGTTGCTCCAAACCGATTGAGCAGTTGCGCGGCTTCGCCGGTAGGACCGGTTGCGCGTTTTTGCGACGCAGGAATATCGAGCTCGCTGGGCACGCCGCCGGATGACAGTGATACAGGCGGCGCAGTCATCGGTTTTGCCGAGACGATGGGCGGAGTCAAAAACGGAGCGCGTTGTGGTTCTGGTGGTGCGTTAGCGGCTACCTTCACCGAGGGTAGGGTGACTTCAGTTGCTGGGGCACGTTGACCGGGGGTCATGCTCCAAAACGAGGGCGAAATCGTTGCGGGCGCCGGATCTTGTTTCTTCGCGTGAATGTGCGCAACGACCGGGGCACTTGGCTGCGGCGTAGTCAGAACCGCTTCTGTCAACGTTTTATTGATGAGCTGATTAGCGAGAGCGAGCGCGCTGGTTAGCCGAATTGGGCGCGGCAATACCGACACATTGAGCGAGCTGCTGGCCTCACCGATTACGATCACGGGCCGGCCCCGCGCCTCAGTTTGTAAAAAGCGTGCAATATCTGTTCCGCTCGCTGCATTCAGAAAAATCAGCGCTGCCGTGTTCACCTCGCGGGTGACGAGCAGACCCGGCGGTCGGCTCACGCCGACCATCTTAAAAAATGCTTCGAACGCCCCAACCTCGAACGTTGAGAAGCCGACGACTGCAATTTTGTGTGGTTGTTGGCTCATTTCTTGGGCCACTTCTTCCTGATAATGAAAATAGCGCTATACAAACGCTCGACTCGTATAAAAATTTCTCCGCGTAAAACCGTAGAATTTTTTACTATCCTCGAACCATTAAATTCCTAAAGCATATACCAAGTACATTTTGTGAAGTGTAAATGACAAGGTAATTTATGGCAAGTAAATATTTATATTTAAATTGACCTCTGCGACAAAGGTGTGGAATTTGTCGTAAGCGCACATTTTCATTACTGGACGCCTCGGTATCGGGATCCGATGCCAACTCCTCGGTGCACTTCGCCCAGAGCGCTGTCCAGTTTTGAGATTGAAACTTGCTCCGCCACCGCTTACCGGCTAACCTAATCGTCGCAAACTGGGGAGATAATCCTCAAAAGTTGCCAAATTTGCGCCGCAGGTATTGTTGCGCCGATTCAATTCTGTAACGAAAGGAACTCCGTCATGGGCCACGCCGATCCACAACTTGCCACCCTCCAGTCCGATGCGCACGCGCTCGACCATTTCTGGATGCCGTTCTCCCCAAACAAAGAATTTAAAGCCGAGCCGCGCATGTTTGTCCGTGGCGAGGGCATGTACTTGTATAAGCCCAACGGCGAGAAAGTGCTCGATGCATCTTCGGGTCTATTTTGTGTAGCCGCTGGGCATTGCCGCAAAGAAATCGCCGAGGCGGTTTTTCAGCAACTCTCTACGCTGGACTACACCATGCCCTTTACGCGTGGTCAGCCCAAAGCGTTTCAATTGGCTGAAGAAATTAGCGCCTTCACGCCGGAAGGCTTAAATCGGATTTTCTTCACGTGCTCCGGCTCGGAGGCCGTAGACAGCGCCATGAAGATGGCGCTCGCTTACCATCGTGTACGCGGCCAGGGTCAACGCCAAATTTTCGTCTCGCGCGAGCGGGCCTACCACGGCGTAAACATGGGCGGCGTGGCCTTGTCCGGCATGATTAACAACCGCAAAGCCTTCGGCGTAGGCTTGCCCGGCGTGTACCACATGCGGCACACCGCCTTGCCACAAAGCAAATTCAGCAAAGGCCAGCCCGAGCAAGGCGCAGATTTGGCGGAGGACTTAGCCCGCTACGTTGCGCTCTATGGCGGTGAAAATATTGCTGCGGTTTTCGTAGAGCCTGCCGCCGGTTCTTTCGGCTGCCTTCCGCCACCAAAAGGGTACTTAAATCGCTTGCGCGAAATTTGCGACGCCAATGGCATCTTGCTCGTGTTCGACGAAGTGATAACCGGCTGGGGGCGTATGGGTGCCGCGTTTGGTGCACAAGCGTTCGGCGTGACACCTGATTTGCTCCTGATGGCCAAAGCGATTACCAATGGCGCGCAGCCGATGGGGGCTATTGCCGCGCGCACCGATATTTACGACACGATTACCAATGCCGGTCCAGCGATGGGCATCGAGTTTTTCCATGGCTACACCTACAGCGCTCACCCCGCAGCCTGCGCAGCGGGCCTAGCAATGATGGAGATTTTCCGTAAAGATAAATTGATTGCGCGTGCGGGCGCAATGGCACCTTATTTCGAGCACGCGATGCACAGCCTGCGCGATATCCCAAGCGTTGTAGACATCCGCAACATCGGCATGATGGCGGCAGTAGAAGTCGCCGCCAAAGGTACCCCCGGCGCAGAGGGCCATCGCCTACAAAAAGCACTTTACGATGCGAACTTAAACTTGAAGAGCACCGGCGACAATCTCATCGTTGCCCCGCCGTTCATCAGTGAAAAAACTGATATCGATCATATCGTTGCGAAGATTCGCGAAGTACTGACGAAGTAAG
>JANMDS010000179.1:0-2624 GCA_031376405.1 Betaproteobacteria bacterium | reverse complement strand
AGCTGGAACCCAGGTTGTAACGTCGCCCGAAGGGCCTGAAATCGGGCGCTTCGCATGCCTATTTTTTATATCTCCCCCGCGCTGCCGAAACGATACGCCGTATCAAATCAGCATACTCTACACCCGCAAAACACAAATCACGCCCAAAGGTATGCCGTCCCAAATCCGGATTGGGATTGACCTCGATAAAAACCAGCCGGTTGTCCGGCGTCAGCCGGTAGTCGATGCGCGCGTAATCGCGCAGCTTCAACGCATGAAATATGCGCTGGCTGGCCCGGCCTATTTCGCTCATCACGGACTGTGGAAGGTGCGCCTTGCGGTAACCCACCTTCCACCGGCGCTTGTAGGCGTCATCCTGCTTCAAACGCAGCGTCGCAAAGCGCGGCGCACCCCGGCCCTGCCGTCCCACCACCAATTCCAGCGGCTGCAACACCTGCGGTTCGTTGCCCAGCAATGCGACGAAAAGATCGCGGCCCTCGATGTATTCTTCACACAACACAGGCCCCAACTTGCGCGCGCGTAAGGCCTTTAAGCGGGCACGCAATTCGAGAGGCGTTCGTACCAATGCCGCGCCGCTGATCGCATCGGAACCATCGCCATGCTGTGGCTTCACGAATAATGGAAAAGGCATGCGCGTGTTACCGAACAGGCCCGCGGTGTAGTGTCTGGGCGTCGCCACGCCCAATGCCGTGACCGTCGCCTTCGCCCGCACCTTGTCGCGTGCGAGGCGCAGTCCCACACCCGCTGTGCCGGTATAAGGCAAACCCAATTTTTCCAGCAAGCCGGCAATAACATGATCCTGACTGCGATCACCGTCGATCCACTCGGTGAGATTGAACACCATCTGTGGATTGAACAGGCGCAACTCCGCAATCGTGAACTTGCTATCGGGGTCGTAAGGGACGACGGCAACGCGGCGGTGTTGCAGCCTGAGCACGCGCAACACCTGCGACTCCACGCTGCTCCGATCAACTATGAACTCGCCATTGCGTGTGCGACGCCCGGTTTCCTGATCGACCAACAGTACGATCTCGCAATGCGCATTGCGCTTTTCCGGGGAAGGCATGCACGGATTTTAGTGTACGCGTGCGCATTGCGCACCCTTGTACGATTCGGCTCCGACAATATACGGTCAAATACACTGTTTAGGTTGGGCTGAATGAAATGAAGCCCAACACAATGGCACGGCGCGAAATATGCGCAATGCGAGATCGGTGGCATTGCGCTGTGTTGGGCTTCGCAAGCTCAGCGCCAACCTACAACAGAATGCATGCACGTCCTCTGTACCTAAACCCTCGCGCAGCCCCTTCGCTCCACGTAAGCCGTCGAAATTGCGCGCAGGCACAGAATTGCTGCATACTTATCGTTGTTGCATTCCAATTGAAGTGAAAGTATGGGAGGCGTAAAGACGATTGAAAAAGCAGTGGAGGCGTTGCCACCGTCCGAGCTAGCGGAGTTCCGGCGCTGGTTCGCCGAGTTCGATGCTGCCACGTGGGACAAGCAAATCGAGCCAGATGCCGCTTCCGGCAAGCTTGACAGATTGGCCGCGGAGGCGCTCGCCGACTTTCGCGCTGGCTCGGCACGAGAGTTTTGAAACACACAGCGTCAAAACGCTTTTGGCAGTGTCTCGACGCGCTAACCGCTTGTTAGCGATATGAATCCAGATCGACTTGGCCGACGATACGAACGACTCCTGATTTTCAGCGGGCCGCTAACTCTCGTAGCCATTGCCGTATTGTTGATTGCTTTCACATCGACAACGCAAAGCGAACGGGTGCTTGCGAGATGCCTTGAAGTTGCCGTTGAGACATTGCAAAAAAACGATGCGCAGCTGAATAGCCAATGGGATAAATACCAGGCAGATAAAAAGAGGACGAAACACTTTGTAAATGAATACGCATACGAGCTGAAAAAAATTTGGATATCCCCGGTATTGACTCAGGTTGTCATAAGGATATTGAGCCATTTTTTGAGCAAGGCGCCGACACTCCTCCAGGCATCTTGATGAAGAATCTTGTGCTCCGAGCTAACGATCTAAAAAACACTCCCTTGCAGTTTCGTGGAATCGAGATTCCCCAGAAGGCAGACGTAGGAATTCTTGGCACAAACATAAAGGTCAGCTTCGATTCACTGACCGCTGCGCTACAGATTTCGCTCGCCCCAGTACTAATAATTTGGCTAGGTAGCTTGTACAACACCAGATATCGCGAATCCTTGCTTATCGGAAAATCAAACGATATTTCGCTCATGTTTCCACACCTGATCAACATATACCCCGCGATTGATCTGCCGACTCTTCGCAAGCGCAGCTATATCGCATTTTGGCTGCCCCCCCCGCAGCAGTGATCTGCACAATTTACTCACTTATCAGACTGTGCCTAATCTCATTTGTTATCGGCCCAGCAGTTACGAGTTACTTGATAGGCCTGTTCTTGCTCCCCATCGGCGGTATCGTGTGGGTTTCATTCATCTCGGGCGCGCTTGTTGGGATTTTCGCCTTTTCAGTTTTGATGGCAGAGATTCTTCCTTGGCATGCCATGAAGATTTTTCCCGGTGTCGCAAGGAAATGATGCCCAACCGATCATTCCAGTGGACGCTGCGCGATAAATCCGCGCAGCGCCGGT
>JANMDS010000165.1:0-3310 GCA_031376405.1 Betaproteobacteria bacterium | reverse complement strand
CCCTCACGTGGCCCGATAACCGTCATCCCAGCGAAGGCCGGGATCCAGTTTTTGATCCGTAAAAACAAGCGCTTAGAGTTTGCGCTTACGAACGAAATTAGACCCCGGCCTTCGCCGGGGCGACGAAACGCAAGTTGTGCAGAGGGCTCTCGCAGGTTTGTGCTCACCCGTGCATAAATAATCAATGCTTAAACTGGGTCGTTCCGACGAAGGTCGGAATCCAATTTTGGTTCGTAAAATGGCGGTTAAGATTGCGCTCTCGGACTAAATTAAACCTCGGCCTTCGCCGGGGAGACGAGTTGTAAATTGTTCAGCGGTCACGAACGATTATGTTTGCAAACTGCCTTGGTCTACATCGAACCAAACATCATGCGCCGCGCGAGGGCGCGCTTCACGGGGGCGAGCGCATCGAGTGCGCCGATGCCCGCACCCCGCGCTGCATTGGCAAGCCCAAAATCTAATCCGAAAACGCTCACCAAACTCTCCGTCATCAGCACGCCGCCGACACGATCCGGCGCGCGCTTAAAACCGTAGGAGATAAATGGCAAAACAGAGCCAAATCGCGCCGCAGGTAATGCGTGAAATTGCTCGGCAAACGCCCACGCATCCCGCAGCCCAAGGTTTAAGCCTTGCCCAGCAATCGGGTGCATGGATTGGGCCGCATTGCCGATAGCCACCAGGCGCGGGCGGGCGCGGGGTTCGGTGTATTTGAGGCCAAGTGGGTAGTGGCGGGGCGTGTTGAGAAGCGTAAGTGTGCCCACATCGTTGCCGAACGCGGCTTGCGCATCGCGCTTGAACTGATCGGCAGGCAACGCACAAACTGCGCTTGCGGCATCGCGCGGGTGCGTCCACACCAGGCCATAGCGGCCCTCGTTGTCAAGCGGCAAAAGGGCAATAGGGCCTTGCGTGGTGAATCGCTCAAACGCAGTGGTGGGTACGGGCGCGCTTACCTTCACTTGTGCAACGACCGCCGATTGCCCGTGGTCGCGGGTGAACGTTTTCATGCCAGGCAGCGCTAGGTTGCCACCATCAGCGACGACGACCAACGGGCAATTTATTTTTTCAGAATTGGATAAATGAAGCGTTGCGCACGTAGGGTCAAGCGTAACGCGCTCCACTTTTGTGTTGAAGCGCACCGCGATGCCCGCCTGATCCAACGCCGCATCCATCGCCACTTTTAATCTCGCGTAGGTCAGTGTGTAGCCAAGCGCGCTCACGCCGCACTCCGTAGCACGAATACGTGCGTGCCCAGCGCCCGCGCGTTGCGTGATGTCGATGGTTTCAATCGGTTGCGGCGCGGGTGAAATGGCTTGCCACACGCCTACGCGCTCTAGCAACAAGCGCGAGCCAAAAGAGAGTGCCAGCGTGCGCTCGTACGCCACCGCGTTCGGCGCAGCGGCATCAAGTAGCGTAATCGCGTGTGGGCTTTGTTTGGCGTGAAAGGCGAGGGCTGCGAGCGCGCCCACGGGGCCTGCGCCGATGATGGAGATGTGTTGCGATTGCATCGCTTTATTGTAGGGTGTGCACCGCTTTTTGTGCGCACCGACGTCTGCTCGCGTTTATGATTTGGTGCGCATAAGAGCTGTGGGCATCCTAAGGTGCTACGCCGCCAACAAGCTCGCGGCAATGTTTATGGTGAGAGCGAGAATCGTTGTGTTAAAGACAAACGCGATCACACAATGGGCGCTGCCGATGCGGCGCATATGCGAGGTCGTAAAAGATACATCCGCCGTTTGGCCGGAGGTGCCCACTACGAAGGCGAAATACACGAAATCGCTATAAGTGGGTTGATCGGTTCCAGGAAAAAGCAGTCCCGCCGCAGGACTGCCACTCGGTTGCCGATAGAACTCATGCGCGTAGTGCAGCGCAAACATGATGTGAGTGAATGCCCACGAGGTAACAATGGTTAATACGGCAAGCGCGATATGACCGTCGCGGCGCCAATCCGAAAATCGATGCGCGACACTGAGTTCGACTACGATTGCTACGATACAAACAAGCGCGGCGACAATGACTCCGACAAGTAGCGCGACGCGGCCTTCGTCCTGTTTTATTGCGCGTGCCCGAATCCGCTCTGGTTGCGTACTCATCATCATGCGCGCGACCAATATTAAGTAGAGCGACGCTCCAACGTTCCAACCGATGATGAAGCGACCGACCGCGTGATGCACAAGGCTCGGCGGAATGAGCAGTGCAACCAGCACGCCAAGCCCGATAGCGCTGAGAAGTCGCGCATGCAGCTGAATGAAATTGCGAAGTGGGCCAGTGGTTGTCACGCGTATTTACGATCCCGCATCACCGCCTCAATTTCCGCCACCGTCTTCGGTGTTGCCGCCGTCAAATTCTCATTACCTGTAGCGGTGATGTGCACATCATCTTCAATGCGCACGCCAATGTTCCACCAGCGCTCGTCTACATTTTTTGCAGGGCGAATGTATAGGCCGGGTTCGTTGGTGAGTACCATGCCAGGCGCTAGCGTGGTGAACACGCCTTGATGGCGGTACGGGCCTGCATCGTGCACATCCATACCCAGCCAATGCCCAGCGCGGTGCATGTAGAACTGTTCATAGCTTTTGGTTTCAATGGCCTCATCGAAAGAGCCTTTGAGTAAGCCCAAATCAATCATCGATTGCGTGAGCGAACGCGTGGCGACATCGTGATATTCGTTAAAAGGCTTGCCCGGTTTGAGCGCGTCCATGCACTTCAATTGCGCTTCGAGCACCGCTTCGTACACCGCTTTTTGTTCGCCGCTAAATTTTCCGTTTACCGGAAAGGTGCGGGTGATATCCGCTGCGTAGCTCAAGTACTCACAGCCCGCATCGATGAGGAGTAACTCTCCGGATTGCATTAGGCGGTTGTTGGCTTGGTAATGCAACACGCACGCGCCCGGGCCGCTCGCCACGATGCTGCCATAGGCGGGGCTTTGCGCACCAAACCGCATGAACTCGTGCAAGATTTCGGCCTCGATTTGGTACTCAAACATGCCAGGTTTGCACCGCTGCATTGCGCGAATATGGGCCTGCGAGCTGATCTCCGCGGCACGGCGCATGAGGGTCATTTCGTGCGCGTCTTTTTGTAAGCGCATTTTGTCCACAATTTTGCGCACGTCCACAAACGCGGTGGGCGGCCATACGCCTTGTCGCGCCCGCATCCGCACGCCATTCACCGCTTTGGTGATCGTCTCGTTCCACGCCACGCTGCTGGTGTCGTTACCAAAGAGTGGCGTGTAGAGCGTATCCCGATTTTCTACGAGCCGGCTGAGTTCTTCATCGAGCTGGGTGATCGAAAACGCTTCATCGAAGCCGAGGAC
>JANMDS010000154.1:0-2634 GCA_031376405.1 Betaproteobacteria bacterium | reverse complement strand
TTTACTTTCCTTTTCACCTTTTCGGTTATTTTTTTTTGGGGGTGGGGCGTTGTTTTTGGGGGTGTGGGGGGGGGCGCGATTGCGTTGCTTACGCTGCGGCGGAAAAAAGCGTAAATACCTGCGGCGCAAATTTGCCCAGTTGGGGAGATTATCTCCCTGAAAACGCGCGTTTTAGCCGTAAAGATCAGCGCAGTTTTTGGGTAGAGACTATGCAACGCGCAACATAATTTTTCCGATATGTGCGCTCGATTCCATGAGCGCGTGCGCGGCCGCTGCATCGGTCCAGTCGAACTCGCGATCAATTACGCATTTCAATTCACCCGAGGCAAATTTTGGCCATACTTTGGCGACGAGTTCACGGGCAATATGGGCTTTGAACTCTACCGTGCGTGGGCGGAGGGTGGAGCCGGAAATCGTGAGACGCTTCATCATTACGTCACGAAAATTGACGGTGGCTTTGCTCGATTGCAAAAACGCGATTTGCACGAGTCTGCCCTCAATCGCTAAAGATTGGATGTTGCGATCAATGTAGTCGCCTGCAACCATATCGAGGATGACATCAACCCCTTTGCCCTGCGTAAGCGCGGCAATCCGCGCTACAAAATCTTCTTTTCGGTAGTTGATTGCCGTCGCACTCAGTTTTTCTACGAATTGTCCTTTTTCATCACTACCCACCGTTACGATCACCTTCGCGCCCATCATGCGTGAAAGCTGAATTGCAGCAAGGCCAATGCCGCTCGTACCGCCGTGAATCAAAATTGTTTCGCCAGATTTCAACGCGCCGCGCTCGGCTACGTTATGAAAAACAGTGAACCAATTTTCGGGTAACGACGCGGCCTCCACCATTGAGAGCCCGTTGGGTATCGGCAGACATTGCGTGGCAGGCACGTTCACCCGCTGAGCGTAGGCGCCGCCATTGCACAGCGCGCACACGAGATCGCCCACGCGCCATTGCGATACGCCCGCGCCCAAAGCAACCACCTCGCCCGCGCACTCCAATCCCAAAATAGGCGAAGCGCCAACGGGCGGAGGATACTGTCCGCTTCGCTGCAGGCAATCAGGTCGGTTTACGCCTGCCACGGCAACACGGATCGTGAGCTCGCCTGCCGCCGGTGCGGCAAGCGTTGCACCCTCGCTCACCTTCAGTACATTTGGTCCGCCGCCTGCGCCGTGATTGATGAATTTCATGGAGATAACCTTCAAAAAGTGGCAAATTTGCGCCGCAGGTATTGTAGTGAAAGGGCAAATTACCACGCGGGCTTGACAGTACAAATAAACACTGTTTTAATACACACTATGCACACCTCCCCCGTTTCATTTATCCAAAAAGGTCGGGGCGCGACGTTTAACCCCGTCGGGCGCTTTGAATCACGCTCTACGGAAGTTGTGGACGATGGCTGGCAGTATTTCAATGCCGCGGAGTCTGACGCTACAGACTTCGCTCCAAACGCTAAAACCGTCGTTCACAACGAAATCGCGAAATCGATTATCAGCAAAAACGATTCACCCGATATCCCCTTCGAGCAATCCGTCAATCCCTATCGCGGCTGCGAACACGGCTGCCCCTATTGCTATGCGCGGCCCAGTCACGCCATGCTCAATCTCTCGCCAGGCTTGGATTTCGAAACGCAGCTTTTCGCTAAAACCAACGCAGCCGAGCTCCTTGCGCTGGCCTTGCGTGCTCGCAACTACAAGCCAAGCCCCATCAATTTCGGTGCAAATACCGACCCTTATCAGCCGATCGAAAAGAAGCGTGAAATCACGCGTGCTTGCATAGAAGTACTGGCGCAAGCAAACCATCCGCTCACCATTGTGACTAAAAATGCCATGGTTACCCGCGATATCGATTTACTCGCGCCGATGGCCGAAAAAAAATTGGTGCAAGTTTTCGTATCCATTACGCAGCTTGACAATCAGCTAACGCGCATCCTAGAGCCGCGCGCTTCGTCGCCCGATAATCGCTTGCGCGCCATCAAGGAGTTAAGCGCTGCCGGCATACCCACGAGCGTGCTCATCGCGCCTGTGATTCCGTTCATCAATGATGAGTGGTTAGAGCGGGTGTTAGAAGCCGCGCGTCAGGCTGGTGCGGTGAGCGCGGGCTACGGCATCCTACGCTTACCTTTAGAAGTAAATTCTATTTTTCAGTCGTGGCTCAATACCCATTTTCCGCACCGAGCGGCGCACGTGATGGCACGCATTCGCGATATGCGCGGCGGTAAAGACAATGTGAGCACTTTTGGTGAACGCATGAAAGGCTCTGGTTTGTATGCAGAGCTTATCAAAAAGCGATTTGAAGTGGCGCGCACACGCTTTGGATTTTTGCCGCGCAACGCTATTGCGTTGGATTGCAACCAGTTTCGACCGCCGGCAGCGCCAGGTACGCCGACGCAAGGTTTTTTGTTTTAACGTGGGTTAAGCGGGAAGCACATCCACTGCAGGTCCCAGTGGCTTGATTGCGGTACGCTCTTTCACGTGCGCCAAAAGCTCTACATCGCTGTAAGGCTTAGTGAGAAACACCGACACACCGGCTTCCATGGCAAGTACGCGATGCTTATCGCTCGCGCGCGAGGTGATCATGATGATAGGTAGTTGTTCGCGCGAGGGCTGCATTCGCACGCGACGGGTAAGCTCAAC
>JANMDS010000130.1:0-1846 GCA_031376405.1 Betaproteobacteria bacterium | reverse complement strand
AAGGCCATAGAACCGCAATCCTGCCGCAGCATTATAAAGTTCGGCGGCAAGTTCAACGCCGGTTGCTCCGCCGCCGACGATTGTAATATTGACCTTTTCATCGGCATCATCGTTCGCAGTCATTGCTCGCGACACGCGCAGGCATTGATCAAGCAGTTTTTGGCGAAAGCGGTCGGCTTGCATCCTGCTGTCGAGAAACAGGCAGTTCTGTTTCACGCCCAAAGTGCCAAAATCGTTTGAAACCGCACCCACCGCCAACACCAGATAATCGTACCGGATACTGTGGCGACCGGTGATTTCGCTGCCATCTTCATCTATCAGCGGCGCAATGATGACTTGTTTCGCCTCGCGATTAACCGCTTCAAGCGTGCCCCTGAAAAAGCGGTAACCCCAACGGTAAGCATGGTTACGATAGCCAACTTCATCAAGATTGGCATCGAGTGAACCCGCTGCAACCTCGTGCAAAAGCGGTTTCCAGATATGCGTGTTGTTGCGGTCAACCAGAATAATATCAAATTTTTCGCGCCCGAATTTGCGCCCTAGTTTACGCACCAATTCCAAGCCGCCAGCGCCGCCGCCAACAACCACTATCTGTGTTTTCTTTGCCATTTTTACCTAAGAGGACTGAATCTATGTAACAATTGGCCTTAGAGCACTCTTTCGCAGCACACTCAAATAAAGTGTTGCATCAGGTTGCATAAAGTTGAGGGCGCATGGCAGATTTGAATTTTTCAAAAATCCGGAGCCATCCATGCCCATTCTCAATCGCGCCGTTGAAATGCAGGCGGAAATTGCCGCATGGCGCCAGCACCTGCATCAGCACCCCGAGATTGGTTATGAAGTGCATGAGACTGCACGTTTCATTGCGGAAAAGCTCAAGGAATTTGGTGTCGACGAGATTGTCAGCGGCATTGGCCGCACCGGTGTTGTCGGCATTATCCATGGTTCAAAAGGCGCAGGGGCGACGATTGGCCTGCGCTCTGACATGGACGCGCTGCCGATGGCGGAAGAAACCGGCCTTGCCTATGCTTCCGTCAATGAGGGTAAGATGCATGCCTGTGGCCATGACGGCCATATGGCGATGCTGCTCGGCGCGGCGAATTATCTGTCAGAAACCCGTAATTTCAAAGGCTCTGTTGCGGTTATTTTCCAGCCCGCCGAGGAAGATGGCGCTGGCGGGGAAGCCATGGTCAAAGACGGTATGATGGATCGGTTTTCCATCAAAGAAGTCTATGGCATGCACACCCACCCCGGCCTGGCGGTTGGCGAGTTTGCGACACGTGTCGGCCCGATCATGGGCGCGACCGACGAGTTTGTTATCACAATTACCGCGCGCGGCGGCCATGCCGCCTATCCGCATAATGCCATCGACCCGATTGTGGTTGGGGCGCAACTTGTCGGCATGCTGCAAACAATAGCGTCTAGAAACATTGACCCTATGGAATGCGTTGCGCTGACGATTACGCAGTTTAATGCCGGAACTGCGCTCAACATCATTCCTGAAACAGCGACGCTTGCAGGGACGATCCGGACGCTCAATCATGAGGTCCGCGCCTTTGCGGTGAAGCGTTTGCATGAGATTTGCGCTGGTGTTGCTCTGGCACATGGCATCGCGATCAAAGTCAACCATGCACCAGGCTATCCAGTTACCGTCAACAATGAGGCGGAAACCCGAAACGCCATCGAATCTGCCGCCAACGTGGTGGGGCCACAAGCGGTCGAAGGCAATATGCCGGCCTCACTGGGTGCTGAAGATTTTTCCTACATGGCAATGGCCCGGCCCGGCGCATTTGTGTTCATTGGCAATGGTGATACGCCGGATGTGCACCACCCAAAATTCAATTTT
>JANMDS010000106.1:0-4905 GCA_031376405.1 Betaproteobacteria bacterium | reverse complement strand
TGCCACGGCTCTTCTTTTCCGCCTGGGCGCATCATGATGGCAACGCGCTCAAATTGCGTGAGGGGCACGGTGAATTTTGAAGGATTGTCGGCGTTGGCCTGCACGAGTAACCAATCGCATTGGACGGATTTGGTGACCTCTACGCGCTGGGTTGAAAGGGCTGCGAAGTAATCGAACATCGCCCGTTGTCCGTAACCCAGGCCCGCGCTCGCTAAGCACTGCTCCCCAGTGCGCACAGACTCTGGAAGGTAGGACACAGTTTGATTGATAGGAATGCGGAAGGATTTTCCGTAGTCCAGGTAAGGCGTAAACAGCAGCATGCCAACGCCCCACACGGAGGTGATGCCCACCGACCAATTGACGAGTGCACGCTTGTGCGTGCGGCGAGCGGGGCGGATCATGGCAAACCACAATACAGTGAGTGCAGCGGCCAGCAACGTAGCGAATGGTTTAATGGGTGCGGAAAACCCCGGTTGGAAGTTATTGAGCAGTTTCAGATAGATACCGCGCGGCGCGCCTACATAGAGCGTGCTCCAGAAGACCCACGCGAGCAACATGAGCGCACCAAAAAAGAATATACCGATCCAATCAAGGAAACCCGAGTGCCCGCGCTTTAAGTGATCAAGCCCCGGCACGGCAATGAGCGCGAGCGGAATGAGCAGCGGAAGCAGCGCAACGGTGCGCGGCTGCCCAGCGATCAGCAAGCCCACCAGCAACGCTGTGCAAGCAAAGGCGGGCACCCGAAACTTCCACTGCGTAATACCACCCAAAAAGCCGCGCTGCATGAGCCGCGTGCTCCAAATCGCCAAGGGCAGGGCGGGGAAGGCGAACCACACAAGGGTTTTTGCGATAAACCAAATCGTTTGAATCGGCTCGAGCGCAGTGCGATCTTTATAAACATCCCGCCATTCGCCATGCGTCCATTCAAGAAGTACGCCCGGCGCCGCACGCTCGACCAAAAACGCCCACGTGGCCATGGCGAACAGTAAAAAACCTGCGGCGTTAAAAATGGCGCGTGGGGCATAAATCGCCTGTTTTTTTCGCATGGCAAGCCATACGGCTGCAACCATCAGGAGACCGAGCCAAAGCCCGATCCAACCTTTGGAGAAGAACGCAATGCCCAATCCGAGTGCGAGCAGAAGCGCGCTTTTATCCTGCGTGCGCTGCAGCCGCGTGAGCGCGTACAAGGTCAGGGCAAGACCTGCGAATAACGTGTTGTCTGCGAGCAATTGATGTGCGCGCTCGAAAAGCCCAATGCAGCCGGCTAACGTGAGCACCGCGTAGCGCCCTGAGCCCTTGCCATAGAGCTCGCGGGCCGTCATGCCAACTAACCAAAACCCGAGACCAATCCAGAGCCCGGAGGCGATGCGTGCGCCATCGTGCAGCGGCAGTACGCTTTGAAAGAGCCACGCGCATGCCGCCGCGCTCCAATAAGCCAGCGGGGGTAAATCTTCAAAGCGCTCGCCGGCTAGATTGGGAATGAGCCAGTGCCCGCTTGCGAGTGCACGCCACGCAATACCAAACGTGTGGGCTTCGTCAGGCTTCCACGGGTCGTGCCCCACTAAGCCCAGCAGTACCCACACCACCATGAGTACCACGACCCAGCGGGTTTTTTCTGTTTCAGAGATGAGGCGGGTAACCACGGAGAGCTATTTTGACTCCATACCTGCGGCGTAAAAACGCCTATTTTTTGGAATTATCGAACAAAAAAAGGCAGCCCAAAGCTGCCTTTTTTGCGAAGCCAACCAACAAGAATTACTTCTTGCCGTACTTCTGCTTAAACTTATCGATACGACCAGCGGTATCCATAATTTTGTGCTTGCCCGTGTAAAACGGATGGGAAGCGCTCGAAATCTCGAGCGGGTAAAGCGGATACTCTTTACCTTCGTGCGTGATTTTGCGGCTCGTTGAGAGCGTAGATTTCGAGATGAATGTGAAATTAGCCTGCGCGTCTTGGAACACAACGTCGCGGTAATTGGGGTGAATGCCTTCTTTCATTGCCTTGAGCCTTTAGTTACTTTACGGTTGAAACGTAACCTCGGTGGAACGCATTTTTTTAAAATTGCGTCAAACAGCGAGGGCGTTGATTCCGAATAATTCGACATTATGACACAACTCATTGAATTTGTGTCGCTTTTCCCTGAACAGACTAGCCCCGACGCATGGCGTCGAAGAACTCGTTGTTGTTTTTTGTAGCCCGCATTTTGTCGAGCATGAATTCCATTGCTTCGATTTCATCCATAGAAAACAAGAGCTTACGCAGAATCCAGCTTTTCGCCAAAATCGTCGGGTCGAGTAAAAGTTCTTCACGGCGGGTGCCCGAGCGCTTCAAATCAATCGACGGATAAATCCGTTTTTCAGTCATCCGACGATCGAGGTGAATTTCGCAATTGCCGGTGCCTTTAAATTCTTCGTAAATCACATCGTCCATGCGGCTTCCGGTATCGATCAAGGCGGTAGCGATGATCGTGAGCGAGCCACCTTCTTCGACATTGCGGGCCGCGCCGAAAAAGCGTTTTGGGCGTTGCAGCGCGTTCGCATCCACACCGCCGGTGAGCACTTTGCCCGACGCGGGCACCACCGTGTTGTACGCGCGGGCTAAGCGGGTGATCGAGTCGAGCAAGATCACCACATCTTTTTTATGCTCTACCAAACGCTTGGCTTTTTCGATGACCATCTCCGCGACTTGCACGTGTCGCGTGGCAGGCTCGTCAAACGTGGAAGCTACGACTTCCCCGCGCACCGTGCGCTGCATTTCGGTAACTTCTTCCGGGCGCTCGTCGATCAACAACACGATCAATTCGGAATCGGGATGATTCGATGAAATCGCGTGGGCAATGTGTTGCAACATGACGGTTTTGCCCGATTTTGGCGGGGCAACGAGCAAACCTCGCTGGCCGCGACCCAGAGGCGCGATGATGTCAATAATGCGGCCGGTGATGTTTTCTTCAGCCTTAATGTCCCGCTCCAAACGGAACATTTTGTTCGGGTGTAGCGGCGTTAAATTCTCGAAGAGAATTTTGTTTTTGGTGCCCTCGGGCGGGCCGCCGTTAATCGCATCGAGCTTGGTGAGTGCAAAGTAACGCTCGCCATCTTTCGGCGTTCGAATCTCGCCGGAGATTGAATCACCGGTGTGTAAATTAAACCGACGAATTTGCGAAGGCGAAATGTAGATGTCGTCGGTATTTGCCAAGTATGACGTTTCGGGAGAGCGCAAGAAGCCGAAGCCGTCGGGCAACACTTCCAAACAACCTTCACCAAAAATCGTTTCACCGCGCTTGGCGAAGGCTTTCAAAATCGCAAAAATCAAATCGTGCTTACGCAGGCGATTCGCATTTTCAATTTCGTTTTGTGCCGCAAGTTCCAGAAGCTCAGTAATGGGCTGGGATTTGAGGTCAGATAATTTCATTAGGGGGATTTACCAGATATGGTTGTGCAGGCAGAGAAGCGCACACGAAAAATTTTTTGGGGAACAGCTCAACCGCAGGGATGTCGCGGGAGCTTAGATTTGTGTCGTTCGGCTACTGCTTTGCCCACGCCACAAACCGAATACTAGTGCAATTAAAGGTGACTGTCAAGAAACGCGGAAAGTTGACCTTTCGAGAGCGCGCCGACTTTTTGCCCTGCCAACTGGCCGCCTTTAAAAAGCATGAGCGTGGGGATGCCGCGGATGCCGAACTGAGCTGGCGTTTGTTGATTGCTATCAATATCCATCTTCGCGACCTTCAAGCGGCCCGAATACTCTTTAGCAACATCTTCCAAAACCGGCGCAATCATCTTGCAAGGGCCACACCATTCCGCCCAGTAGTCCACCAAAACAGGGATACCCGACTCGATTACGTCGGTTTTGAAAGTGCCGTCGGTGACGTGAATAATGTTTTCGCTCATGGAGGGTGGGGAACTACGATTTCTTGTGAAAGTGAAGTATCTCATTTGTGTACGCGCGGCGCAAATTCAAGGTTTTCTGGGAGATAACTTCAAAAAAATACTGTTTTTACGCCGCAGGTATCAGTGCGAACGGAGCACGCGGGCCACGGTTACACCGCCTGTGCCGGTACTTTTGCTCTCGTACATGGCTTGGTCAGCCAATTTAAGGAGCAGTTCGACATCAGCGCTATGCTCTGGGAATCGCGCAATACCGATTGAAACGCCAACGTTGACTAATCGCTTGTTTACCTTCAGCGGCTCCTTGGTGCGCGCATGAATGCGATGCGCGAGCGCTTCCGAGCCGCCGCCTGGCGCGATGACCACAAATTCGTCGCCACCAAATCGGAACGCCGAATCTTCCGAGCGCAGGGTGGCACGAATCCGTTCGGCCAGCGCCCGTAAGGCCTCGTCCCCGGCATCGTGGCCGAACAAATCGTTAATCGGCTTGAATCCATCCAAATCTAAAAACAAAATTGAAAATTGCGCTTGCGCGAGGTTTGTCGCGCTTGGCCTGGCTTTGAGCTCAGCGATAACTTGGTTAAAAGCACCCCGCGTGCCAAGCCCCGTGAGCGGATCGGTGGTGAGCGCACGACGCATCCTCGCCGCCTCTAGCTCACGCACGGTCACGTCCGATTCAACACAGACCATATTGATCTCCCCGTTCGCCGCCGCAATCGGGTTAATCACAACCTCCGCCAAGTACGATTTTCCGCCGGTGCCCGCACGGCTTACGATGCCCGTCCAGCGTTGGCGCGCGCTCAGCGCGTCGTCTAAAGCATGCCGTCGCTCGGCGGCAAAAGCGCTGGCGTAAAGTGAAGCATATTTCCGTCCAATAAGCGCTTCTGGCGCGAATCCAGACGCGCGCGCCGCGCCGGTATTTACGTACGTGATGGTCCCCGTATTGTCTACGATGTATACCGCCGCTTCAGCTTGGCTGACAGCCTGAGATAGGGTATCCGCAACGGATTGCGCGCGGGC
>JANMDS010000063.1:0-3859 GCA_031376405.1 Betaproteobacteria bacterium | reverse complement strand
CAGACGGGTGGGGCGTTGAATTGGGAGTAGGCATCTAGTTTCCGACGCGACCCTCTGACCAATGAGAGCATTGTCTCTTCGAGACAAATCGGTTATCTCCGGTTTATACCTTTCTAAGTTTGATTTAGATGGGCTGAAAAGGCTTGATTTCGAAAGCTTTTCTCAAGCGTTCAATGTTTTTGGATTTGCATTAGACGTTCAGCCTGCATCAATTAAGAATTATCGCGATGAATTTGATCCGCTCTACCCCAACAATAGAAAGGGGTGGCATAAACGCACGATGCGCGCTTATTGCAAGACGATTCTTAACGAATTTGGTGATTTACAACTCGATGAATTTGTAAAGCTGCTGAAAACTATCATCTACAAAGACTACGATCTTGATTCGCTCATAGAGGAGATTGCAAAAACCGAAGGTGAAGATTCTTCATTTGCAAAGCGGTTGATAACCGGGCATGCAGCAGAAAACTACTTTACACAAAAATACAAAGAGGTCGATTTGTTCAGAGAGTGTGAGCTGGAAGACAAAACAAAATGTGGCTGCGGGTTTGATTTTTGGCTTGTTTCACCGGATAGCTTTTACGCTGTTGAAGTCAAGGGAATTAATGAGCAGAGCGGCAATATTTCCATGACAAAGAAGGAGCACACAGTCGCTTCTGTTTTGCGGAATCAATACTTTCTGTTCGTTGTAACGAATTTTCGAGAAACACCTTTTCATCAATTATTTCGTGACCCGCTCAATAGTGATTTGGCTTTTGAAAAAATAGAACAAAAAATAATTCAAACAAGCTGGGCAGCCAGAGTGTGATTCCAAAGCTCAACTAGAAACGCAATGGATAATCTTTGCCTCGATACTCAGGAGACCAAAATGCAAACAACCAAGAAAATAGCTGCAAACGCGGTTCGCGATGTGCGCATGCGAGCCCTCGCAGACATACAGTACAGGCATATCACCGGCCTGATGATAGATGGTGATGCCGTTGTCCGAGAGGATCCCGTAGACAATGGCTGTTATGTGCAGGCATGGCTGTGGGTGGATTTTGCCGATACGCAATACGACAAGGAACTGCGATGAATGTGCGGAACTGGGGTCTATGGAGTCAGTGGGGAGTATTTTCTTAGCCACTAGCATCCACGCGCTTCCCTAGCCATAAATGCCACAAACACCGCACCAATACTAGACTTTAGCTACTAGATATGACCCGATCCCCCTCTCTCACATCCGTTGAAATCTGCGCAGGCGCAGGCGGACAAGCGCTCGGCTTGGAACAGGCCGGATTTGATCATCGCGCCTTGGTGGAAATTGAAAAAGACTTTTCGAATACATTGCGTCTGAATCGCCCGAACTGGAATGTGATTAACGGCGACGTGCAGCATTTCAGCGGCGCGACTTATGCAGGTGTCGATTTGCTCGCGGGTGGAGTTCCATGTCCGCCGTTTTCGAAAGCGGGGAAGCAACTCGGCGCTGATGATGAACGCAATCTTTTTCCCGAGGCTATTCGCCTCGTCGATGAGATTCGCCCGCGCGCTGTGATGCTGGAGAACGTACGAGGTTTGATGGACGCCGTGTTTGAAGACTATCGCCGCTACATCGCAGGTGAGATCGGCAAGCTAGGCTACGACACAAGTTGGAAGCTATTGAATGCGTCGGACTTTGGCGTACCGCAATTGCGTCCTCGCGTGATCTTTGTTGCGATCCGCAAAAAATGCGGCGCACAATTTGAGTGGCCAGACACGAATCGTGCACGCGTAGTGACAGTGGGTGACGCGCTACATGATTTGATGGCGGCTAACGGCTGGGCAGGCGCAGATGCATGGCGCGAGGGCGCGCGGGAAATCGCACCAACACTCGTCGGCGGTTCGAAGAAACACGGAGGCCCCGACCTTGGGCCTACGCGTGCGAAGCGCGCATGGGCCACGCTTGGCGTTGATGGCATGGGCATTGCCAACGACGTTCCCGCCGCCGACTTTGTCGGCATGCCGCGTCTGACAGTTCGCATGGCCGCGCGCATACAAGGCTTTCCGGATAGCTGGCAGTTTGCTGGGAAGAAAACTTCCTCATATCGGCAAATTGGCAACGCGTTCCCGCCGCCTGTTGCGCAAGCGGTTGGCGACAAAATTCGCGAGTGTTTATCTGCGCGCAAGTTGTTTGCGGTTGCTGCATGAAGAAAGCCTCGACTGGGGCACGCGCGAAGCTGCGCAAATATCTATTGGCAAACACAGGCCGCGTCATTGGTTCAGACGAACTGCGTAAAGCATCCGGAAACATCAGCGAGTGGGCACGTCGTATTCGCGAGTTGCGAACCGAAGAGGGATATCAAATCCTCACGCACAATGATCGCAACGACTTAAAGCCCGGCGAGTATTTACTCGAAGACAAAAAGCCACAGCCCGCATTCGCGCGTGCGATTTCAAAAGAAACGCGCTCGCTCGTTCTTGATCGCAATGGCTTCACGTGCCAGATGTGTGGTGCAGTTGCGGGCGAACCGCATCCTTATGATCAAGGCGGACGTAAAACTCGCCTTCACATTGGCCACGTCATCGACAAATCATACCAACCGTCAGAAGTAATCACACTTTGGCCCATTCGCGTGTTGCAATTGATGAGATGCGTTGTGGGGTGGCGATGAGATCTTTCCAGGCTTGGCAACAGGCATCGACGATGGCCTCATATGTTTCGTAGATGCGGATCGCCAGATGGTTTTTGCGCAGGTACTCCCAGACGTTTTCAACGGGGTTCACTTCGGGGGCGAAGGGTGGCTGTTTGATGAGGGTGAGATTGGGCGGGACGACAAGGGCCTTGCTGGAATGCCATCCGGCGCCATCGAGAACGACAACGCCATGGGCACCCGGCGTGATGCAAGCGGCGATCACGGCGAGATGCTCGTTCATCGCTTCGGTATCGGCATAGGGCATGACGATGGCCGCCCCTGTGGCGCGGGCCGGGCAGACGGCACCGAAAATATAGGCCCATTCGTAACGGGTGTCCTGGGGCTTGCGCGGGCGTGAGCCCTTGCGGGCCCAGATGCGGGTCAACGTGCCTTTCTGACCGACGCGGGCTTCATCCTGAAACCAGATTTCAAGCGGCTTGTCCTTGGCTTGCGGCGGCAATGCGGCCTTCACCGTCGCGGCAAAGTTTTTTTAAAAGTCTCCTGCGCCGCCACATCGGCATTGGGATGCTGAGGCCGCACGCTCAGCCGGACGAAGCGGAGCTTGCCGAGGACGCGCCCAATTGAACGCTCCGAGAGCGACACGCCGAACTGGTCTTTCGCGACCTCCTTGAGATCGGCGCAGCGCCAGCGCACCACCTTGTCGGTGGCCATATCCGGGCCTTTCTCCACGAGTTTGTCGAACGCCTTGAGATTGTCGCCGCGAAGTCTGGGTGTGCGTCCCGGCTTCTTCCGGTCCCTCAAACCCTCAAGGCCCTCGGCGTTGTAGCGGATCAGCCAATCGCGCAAGGTCTGGCGCTGTGCACCGGCAGCCCGCGCTGCAGCCACCCCGCGATCCGCCTTCGAGAACCAGCGCAATCGCCAAAATCCGCCGCGCCTGATCGGCATCATCCGAACGCCGCGCCCGCTTGCGCAACGCGGCCGCAGACATGTCCAACCGTGTAACCATTATCGTCATGACAAACCTCCAAAGCGAATCAACAGCTCCAGAGAATCACCGAAAACAAAAAACAGGAAATCACATTTGAGTCAGTTCATTTGACGGTTGGTATGAGAGAACCGCAAATTGATTGGCTTAGCGAATGTCAGCAACCTGCTCCCAGCGCTTCAGTCCCAAATGCTTTTCAAAACCCGCAAAATCCCTGTCGGCATGGAGTAACGGAATTTCATTTACAATGCACCACGTGGCA
>JANMDS010000049.1:0-4581 GCA_031376405.1 Betaproteobacteria bacterium | reverse complement strand
CCCAGAGATGATCGTTCCGTCGAAAGACTTCCATTGCACAACCTCAGCCTTGGCGTCGAGCGGGGCGGAAAACCCGGCCGGTTTCGAATTTGTCCAGCGCTTCATGGTTTTGCCTGGTACGTCAATTTCGAACACATCGGTTGGTGCATTCGGATCGTTAATCGAAAGCGCTAAATGCGGTAAGGTGGGATGCCAGCGCAGCCGCGAAAATTGTGCGCTGGGCATAGTCGGTGTATCGATTTCTTCCAGGGTACGGGTGTCGCGTAAATGGAAAACTGAGCGGCCATTTTCGTTTGTCACAAACGCCAGCATTTTTCCGTCTGGCGAGACCTGCCAGCTTTCAACATCCCACTCAATATCGTTGGAAACGGGTGTGCGTTTACCGGTTACCGTGTTTAGCCGATAAAGCTTGCGAAACTCTCCTTTTGTATCGTCATACCGCCTAACAAAAAGCTGCAAACTCGCACCCAGCGTATCTTCATCTTCATCGCTGGAAAACTCCATCTCGGGAACTTCCTTTCGGCTCTTAGTTGCCAGATCGATCTCGAAAAGTTTTTGTTCCGTCGCGGAAATATAAAACGTCGCGAAAAACTTACCTTCCTTTTCTTGCCAGCGAGCGGGATACCATCCCGCGCCTTGCAGGGTAATCAGTGTTTCAATTTTTTCTGGCGCCTTGGGATCAAGCGCGTAAAACGTGACTTCGGGCTCTTTCTTGCCTGATTTGTCGAGCGGGGCAGAGCGCACGATGAGTCGCGAGCGAGACGCATTCCACGGACCCGCTTGGTTGGTTGTATCGCCGGCGGTGAGTTGCACTTCTAACTTCGTCGCCGGATCGTAGCGGAATAGATGGTTCGCCTCGCTGCCGCCTTTATCTCGGGTAATGAGCAAGTATTCTCCCGTACGCGGGGCCCACTGCGCACCGCGCACAGGCTCGTTAAAAAAAGTGAGCTGCTCAGCTACGCCTCCGGGCTCCCGAATGCGAAACAACTGTGCGGTCTGCCCAGCGCGGCGCGACACCGTCATTGAGCCATCCGTGGGGTGCCAACTAATCAGCGAAGTGGGTTCAAACGAAGTGTATTGCTCCATCGCCCGCACGAGATCTCGCGGAATCGGCGGTATCCCGCTCGCCTGCAAATTTGTGTTTGGCGTAAGCACGGCTGGGGTTTGTGCCCCAGCCAAGGCCGAAATCGCCACCCACGCACTACTTACCAAGGTTGCAGCAAAAATCGTTCGCATCCAAAACTCCTCGTTGAGGTTTAGCGCCCCGCGCTGATCGCGCGAGACCTACAATTCGGATTGTGTCATCAACAATCCGTCACCTTCCTGAACTACTCATCAACCAAATCGCCGCTGGTGAGGTTATTGAGCGTCCAGCTGCCGCGCTCAAAGAGTTAATGGAAAACGCGCTGGATGCTGGTGCAACTCGCGTCGATGTGGAGTTGCAAGCGGGGGGTACACAAATGATCCGCGTAACCGACAACGGTGTGGGCATCCCCGCTGCGGAGCTGCCGCTTGCGCTCGCTCGCCATGCCACCTCCAAAATCGCTTCACTCGATGAGTTAGAGCGGGTTGCGAGCTTCGGATTTCGGGGCGAAGCCTTAGCTTCGATTGCGGCAGTCGCGCGCGTCACGATCGTCTCGCGCACTCAGGATGGGGTAGGCGCGCGGGTCGAAGCCGATAGCGGCGCGATTACGGACGTCGCGCCGGCGGCAGCGAAGCCCGGAACGCAGATTACCGTTTCCGCACTCTTTCACAATACACCAGCCCGACGCAAATTTTTGAAAACCGATGCCACCGAAAGCGCCCACGCACTGGAAGCGGTGCGGCGCTTAGCCTTGGTTCATCCCGCAGTCGCGTTTAGTGTTGTGCACAACGGGCGCGCGAGCATTTCGCTCGCTCAGCAGGGCCCTGCGCAGCGCGTGGGCGCGGTGTTGAGCGACGATTGGCTTGGGCACGCCGTGCCGGTGGATTCGGAAATCCAAACTGAAACGGGGGCGATGCGGTTGACTGGTTGGGTCATTCGCCCTGCGTACGCGAGCGCAGCCCGCGATGAGCAGTATTTGTATGTAAACAACCGCTACGTGCGCGACCGAATTGTTGCTCACGCGATAAAAGATGCGCTACGCGACGTGCTACATCACGACAAGTCGATCTCCTACGTATTGTTTTTATCCGTCCCTGCATCTCAGATTGATGTAAACGTGCACCCGGCCAAAAGCGAGGTGCGCTTTCGGCAATCGCAAGCGGTGCATCAGTTTGTGCGCCATAGTGTGAGCAAAGCGCTGGCATCCTCCGCCACGGAGGCGGGTGCGGTCAATGCGGGCGAAAAAGTGCTGCCCCAGTTTTCCTCGCCATCGTACCCAGCCTATACCGCTTCGCTGCCTTTACAGATCGCTGAGCCACGCCAGCCTTACGGCAGCCCTTCGCGAACGTACCAACCACCGCCTTTAGATTTTGCAAACGTGATGCAAGTGTTCGCGCGACCTGACGCGGCTTCCGCGAACCCGATGGGCGCTGTGGCCAATACGCCACTTGGCTATGCATTGGCGCAGTTGCACGGAATTTATATTCTTGCGCAGAACGCGCAAGGCTTGGTGTTGATAGATATGCACGCCGCCCACGAGCGGATCACCTACGAAAAGCTGAAAACGCAAATGCTAGGCGACACGCGTGGCGTGTCTGCCCAACACTTGTTAGTGCCCGCTGTGTTCCGCGCCGAAGCCGTGGAGTTAGCCACGGCGGGCGAACATGCGGCCACATTGCACGCGTTCGGCCTAGATGTATCAGCGCTCTCCGAAGGTGAGCTGGTGGTGCGTAGCGTACCGGCCTTGCTTGCGCACGCTGATGCAGCCATGCTCGCTCGCGACGTGTTGCGCGATTTGCAGCGCGTGGGCACGAGTGAAGCGCTGGCAGCCAAGCAAGAAGAATTGCTCTCTACGATGGCTTGCCACGCAGCCGTGCGGGCCAATCGCGCGCTGACGATTCCAGAAATGAACGCGCTGCTGCGTGAAATGGAAGCGACCGAGCGGGCGAACCAGTGTAACCACGGGCGACCAACGTGGTATCAACTCTCGCTTGCAGATTTGGATAAGCTTTTTCAACGCGGTCGGTAATGCAGCCAACGCTTACCTTCATTATCGGCCCCACCGCATCGGGCAAATCGTCGCTTGCCATGCAGTTCGCCGAAAAGTGGGCCAATATCGAAATTATTTCGATTGATTCTGCGCAGGTGTACAAGGAGATGGACGTCGGCACGGCAAAGCCTACGCGCGCGGAACGCGCAGCCGTGCCGCATCATCTGCTCGACGCGATTTCGCCTGAACAATCGTGGTCGGTAACGCAATATTGCGCAGCATTTAATGCATCGCTGGCCGATATTGCTGCGCGCGGAAAAACGCCACTCGTCGTGGGCGGCACGATGATGTATGTATCGGCACTACTTACTGGATTGAGCGAAATACCGGCAGCACAGATCGAAACCCGCGCAACGATCGCCGCCGAAGCTGCGCAGTACGGTTGGCCGCATTTGCACGCAGAGTTGCTCCGCGTAGACGCGGCGACCGCGCAGCGTTTGCCTGCTACCGATGCGCAGCGCATTTCGCGTGCGCTAGAAGTGTTTCGCGCCACGGGCAAACCCCTTTCCTCTTTTCAGGGCGCGCGCGCGCCACTTTTAAAAACCCACAGACCAAATCTCATCCTCCTTGAGCCAGCGGATCGTGCACTGCTTCATACACGAATTGCTACGCGGTTTGAATTGATGCTGCAATCGGGTTTTATCGAGGAAGTGGAAGATTTGCGCCGCCGATATTCGCTGCACGCCGCGCTGCCCTCTATGCGTTGCGTAGGGTACCGGCAAGTGTGGGATTTTTTGGATGGCGCGATTACCAAAGCGCAGATGCTTGAGCAAGGCATTGCCGCCACGCGACAATTGGCCAAGCGCCAGCTCACATGGCAGCGCAACCAATTTGCGGCGTTCTCGCCCACAGTGATTGACCCAGATGTATCCACGGCACATTCGGCTTTGTTGGCGTAACGACTTGCGCTAGTTATACTGCGCCGCTTACTCTTTGCTTAGCGTTTATTGAATGAACTCTTTCGCTCGTCTCTCGCCGCTCTTTGCATTGCTGCTCGTGGCATCGTCTCACGCGCAAACGGCTACCGAACCCGCGTCGTCCGCACCCGTCACCCGCGACTATTACCGCGCCTGCTTAGCTGAGGGCGATAGAGTAGCGGAAGAAAAAGCCAGCGTAGATACCCAACGCGAAGCCCATAGCGTAACGCTCAAAACGCTGATGGAAGAAGGCAAAGCGCTCACGGAAGAAAAGACCAAACTCAAAACCGACGACGAAAAAGCGGTTGATGCTTTTAACACAACAATCAAAGCATCGAATGAACGTAGCGATGCAGCGAACGCGAAGAGCGCGCAGATCAATAAAGAGCGCGATGCTTACAACGCGCACGTAACAGACTTCAATAAACGCTGCGCCACGCTTGTGGTGCGTAGCGCCGATAAAGAAGCCGTCATGCAAGAGCGCGCGGCTGCAAAAACTAAAAAATAGCGGTAATACCTGCGGCGTAAAA
>JANMDS010000036.1:0-5789 GCA_031376405.1 Betaproteobacteria bacterium | reverse complement strand
CAATGGGCACCGCCTCCGCAGGCACCAGCCCATATTGCGCGCTGGAGCAGGCCACCACCGTGCGCGGCTTAATGCCCACGAGCTTCATCGCCTCGAACACGTTCGAGGTGCCCTTCACATTTGTATCCAACGTTTCCGCAGGCGCTTTCCACGACAGCGCGGGGTAACTTTGCGCGGAGAGGTGATACACCAGCTCTGGCTTACATTCCTGCATCACGGCAGCGATTTGATCGGTGTAGCGAATGTCCGCACGGCGCAGCAAATGCCGGTAACTCACCATATCCGATTCTGCAATCGTCGGCAAATAATCCGACCCCATCACCGCATCGCCTTGCGCGAGATGATGCTCCATTAAGTAACTTCCGACAAAACCCGTCGCCCCGAGAACAAGCACTCGCATACGTTTTTCCAGTGTTTGAAATTGCGCGGAAATTAAGTTTCCGCTTTATGCGATTGTAATGGGTATTGGGGGATAACGACTTGTTCGCCAGACGCAAAAAAGCGTCTATTTTTTGGGAGATAAATGTGAAAACAGGCTTGTTTTGCGCCGCAGGTTTTGGCACCTACTCCCCCTCTCCCTTTGGGAGAGGGTTGGGGTGAGGGAGGACTCGTAGCCTGGATTAGTAACGCGTAATCCGGGGGCAGTGCGAAGCAACGCGGTTGTTTGTTCCCTAAGCGCGATACCCCTGGATTGCGATTCGCTAATCCAGGCTAGGGCGCTAGAATTAATCAACAATTGAGGGGAAAAGTCTTGGAATCACCTACAACTCATTTTTTAACTTTTGTACGGTTAGTTCTCCCACCGCTTTTTGCGCTGGGTTTTAATGCGCTGAGCCTAGCCCAAAATTTGATAAGACTTGAGCCGGGAGAACACACGTTTGTACGAGACATGACTATACAGGGGGACTGTCTAAATGGCGGTGCAATAACCTATCAGACGAACGGCTTCGAACTATTCACAGGCAAGCCACTGCCAATCTTCACGGGTTCAGGAACATTTACCGGGCTATTCGGATTGAGAAGTAGCTCGCCGTTTTTGTTACTCGATGCACTAGACTGGTCTGGAAAACCTACTGTTATCAGGTTTGATTTCACTCCGATATCTGCACTTGCTGACCCGAGAGACAGTGTATTTAGTTATTCGGCAATAGTCGAAAACATCTTACCGAGCGGGTTCGCAAGACTTGCGTTTGATTACTATGCGGGTTTCTGCATCGTCACTGTGTCTCCTAGCGGAGTTCGAAGTGGGGGAGCATTCTTCAATCCGGCTGGCTCACGTTGGGTTGGATATCAGTATGCCCCCTATGAATCACCTCCTCAATCGGTTCCCTTCTCAGAGTCGATGAGTCTTGTCGTCGCAACACTAGTTTCGGTTATCGGATTAGTTAAGTTACGCATCAAACCCGCTCCAACACCACCGCAATCCCCTGCCCCACGCCGATACACATCGTACACAGCGCGTATCGCCCGCCGGTTACATGCAATTGATTAACCGCCGTCATTGCCAACCGCGCACCCGATGCGCCGAGCGGATGGCCGAGGGCGATTGCGCCACCGTTGGGGTTCACTCGCGGATCGTTATCGGCTAAGCCTAACATGCGCATGACGGCTAAGCCTTGCGCGGCGAAGGCTTCATTCAATTCGATCACGTCCATTTGGTCAATCGTTAAGCCCACTTGCTTTAAAACTTTTACCGTCGCAGGCGCGGGGCCGATGCCCATCACGCGCGGGGGCACGCCTGCTGTGGCCATGCCCACTACGCGGGCGCGGGGCGTTAGGTTGTGGGTTTTGAGCGCAGCCTCGGAGGCTAAAAGCAGGGCACACGCACCATCGTTTACGCCGCTGGCGTTGCCTGCGGTGACTGTGCCGTCGGGCTTGACTACGCCTTTTAATTTCGCCAGCGCTTCGAGGGAAGTTTCGCGTGGGTGTTCATCTTTGTTCACGATGATGGCGTCGCCCTTTTTTTGCGCGATGGTCACCAGGCAAATCTCCGCATCGAAAAATCCGCGCTGTTGGGCGGCGACGGTTTTGCTTTGTGAGGCGAGCGCCATCGCGTCTTGTGCAGTCCGCTCGATTTTGTAATCGGTGGCTACGTTTTCCGCAGTTTCTGGCATGGAATCTACGCCATATTGGGCCTTCATGAGAGCGTTCACAAAGCGCCAGCCGATGGTGGTATCGTACACCGCGTTCGTGCGAGAAAACGCGCTCTCGGCTTTCGGCATTACAAACGGCGCGCGGGACATGCTCTCCACGCCGCCTGCAATCATCAAATGCGCTTCGCCTGCCTTGATGGCGCGCGCCGCTGTGCCAATCGCATCAAGCCCCGAGCCACACAAACGGTTCACTGTGCCACCCGGCACGGCGTGGGCCAAGCCCGCGAGCAGCGCGGACATGCGCGCGACGTTGCGGTTATCTTCGCCCGCTTGATTGGCGCAGCCGTAGATGACGTCATCAATCGCCGCCCAATCAAAATTGGGGTGGCGGGCAATGAGCGCTTTTATCGGTAGCGCGCCTAAATTATCGGTACGAATGGAGGAAAGCGCGCCACCGTAGCGGCCAAAGGGCGTGCGTTGTGCATCGACGATATAGGCATTCATATTTGTGCTTCCGCAGGATTGAACTACATACGATTTTAGGCGTTCGGTGCGCAGACGATGTTGCGCGCAAAGCGTGCACGCTGCGCGCGTAGCGGAAGCTCTTAAACTATCGCTCAATACCTGCGGCGCAAAACACGCCCTTTTTAAACTTTATCTCCTAAAAAAATGATCACCATTGATTGGCAACATTTCACACCGTACCTTTCTGCGGCGGGCGGCGGGCTCATTGGTCTCGCCGCTGCCGTACTTATCGTGTTTAACGGGCGCGTCGCGGGCGTGAGCGGCATCGCAGGCGGGCTTTTTACGCCGGCACGTGGAGACGTAACGTGGCGGCTCGCATTTTTAATGGGGCTTGTCATTGCGCCTACGCTCTACGGTTTGGCGCGCGCAATGCCTGCGATTCAAATTGAAGCCTCGACTCCCGCCCTTATCATTGCGGGCTTGCTCGTCGGCGTGGGCACGCGCTTTGGCGCGGGCTGCACAAGCGGGCATGGCGTATGCGGGCTTTCGCGCTTTTCGCCGCGCGCGTTGGTGGCTACGCTTACGTTCATGGCGGTAGGCTTCGCGGTTGCGTCGTTCTTGCGTCATCAATTTTCTATTTAAAGCGCGATGATGAAAAACCTAACTGCGCTTTTAAGTGGGCTCATCTTCGGTATCGGCCTCATCATTGCAGGCATGGCCAATCCGGCCATCGTGCTCGCCTTTCTCGATCTCTCGCGCCCGTGGAATCCATCGCTCGCCTTCGTGATGGTGGGCGCAATTGCGGTGGCCATGCTGGCATTTGCTTGGGCAAAGCGGCGGGAGCGCTCGTTGCTCAATCTAAATATTTCACTGCCGCGTGCAAACGAAATTGATCGGGCGTTACTCGGCGGCGCAGCGCTTTTTGGTGCCGGATGGGGCTTAGCAGGCATCTGCCCAGGGCCCGCTTTTGTGTTGCTGGGCACGGGCGCAACGAAAGGGATTTACTTCTTCGCCGCGATGATCGCAGGCTTTGCGCTGCACGCGTTTTTAACGCGTGAACGATAAATACCTGCGGCGTAAAAAAGGGTATTTTTGGGGATTATTGCCTTGAAAATGGCGCCTTTGGTAGCCTCAAAAGGGGCTCGCGATTGGAATTGGGTAGTCCCCCGCAGTTACCGTGTGGCCGGCATCTTGAACCGAGGGTTCAAGACGGTCGTTGCGTCTAGCCATTAGGTGCATCGGCGCGTTGACAACAAAAAACTACCAACGGGGACGCTCACACAGGCTTCGAACTGTAGCAACAACCTTGCGGCTAAGCGCATTGGTTCAAAGAAATATAAGACCATCACTAGCACCGCAGGGGAAACAAAGTGTACGCTTCTGAAAAGAAAGCGCAAGCGCCGCGAACTGCAAATGTTGCTTCGTATAGTCGCGCGGTATTTTCGCTTTCGCACCAGGTTTCGCGCGGGCTCGCTGCGTGCGAAGCAGTGTTTCAACACTGCGATATGCAGGTTAATTGGTTTCTCGTTCGCGATAATCATTTTTGCTTTACCGATGGCACCAAAAAACGGGCCACATCGCGCAGCGGCGATGTCCGTCACCTCGCGTTTGCGTTCCCAGCTACGCTGTGGTGTCCTGGTGATTCATAGCAAATAGTGAGCGCTGGGTGTATATAAAAACCTGCGGCGTAAAACAAGCTTCTTTTGAAATTTATCTCCCGAAAACTGCTATAGTTTCAACAACGGGTTGTTATGCAGAACCCGATGCGGCGCGGCGCAATGAGTTCGCCTCGCAAGACGGTGTCCCGTCCAATCTGCTTTCATTTAGGATATTTATGGACACCGCAACACCCAACCCTTTTGCACTTGCGCCTGCTGATTGCGCGCGTGAACTGAACGCCGCTGTGCCACCTGTTTTGCTCGATGTGCGCAAGGCGGAAGATTTCGCGGCGAGCGACTATTTTTTGCCGCAATCGCGCCGCTGGGATTACCACGCTAGGCCCGAGCTACCCGCTAATTTATTGAATACGCAATCCGTCATTGCCTATTGCGTGAAAGGGGCTGCCGTAGGCATTGGCGCAGCGGAGCAACTGAACGCGGCCGGTTTTAATGCGCACTTTTTGGAAGGTGGCTTGAAAGCGTGGCAGGCGCAAGGCTTACTCGCGGTGAAAAAGCGGCCGGATTTGGGCGTGGATGGGGAGCGCACTTCGAAGTGGGTCACGCGCGCGCGCCCGAAGATCGATCGCATTGCGTGTCCCTGGTTAGTAAAGCGCTTTATCGATCCGCGCGCGGAGTTTTTGTATGTGCCTACCGCACAAGTCTTTGCAGTGGCGAAAATAGAAAACGCGGTGGCCTACGACATTCCGGGGGCACCACTGGAGCACAACGGTGACTTGTGCAGCTTTGATGCCTTCATTGCGGCGTTTGAATTGCAGGCCGATCCTGCGCTGCAAAAGTTAGCCGCCATCGTGCGCGGCGCGGACACCGATGCACTTCAACTTGCGCCGCAATCTGCAGGTTTGCTCGCGATTTCATTGGGACTTTCTCACAATATGTCAGATGATCACGCGATGCTGGCGCAGGGAATGTTGATTTACGATGCGCTGTATCGTTGGTGCAAAGACGGTGTAGCGGAGACACACAATTGGGTGGCGCGGTGAGCGTGGTCGGTTTTGTAGGGTGCGCTTCAGCGCACCGGCTCAGCGAAGCTGAGCTCCTCCACGAGCGAAACGGGAATGCGTCGCTTCGCGTCGCGGGTGGGTCGCATTTTCCAACATCGCCCACCCTACAAGTACGAGGTGGCGCGTGAATCAGGCAACCGTCTCCTTCACCGAAGCCGCCAAATTTTGGCTCAAGCTTGGCTTCATTTCCTTCGGTGGCCCAGCAGGGCAAATTGCCATCATGCATCGCGAGTTAGTGGAGAAAAAAAAGTGGATCAGCGATGGGCGTTTTTTGCACGCACTTAATTACTGCATGCTCCTCCCTGGTCCTGAGGCGCAGCAGCTTGCCACCTACATCGGTTGGTTGATGCACCGCACGTGGGGCGGGCTGGTAGCGGGTGGATTGTTTGTGTTGCCGTCGATGTTCATGCTAATCGGGCTAGGTTGGGTTTATGTCAATTATGGGAACACGCCCACGCTCGCCCACAGTATGTGTGAAGTCAAGCGCGATGAAGAATAATTCGCAGTATTCGATGCCATCCGCGCGGCGCTGTATGATAAGAAAACAAACT
>JANMDS010000029.1:0-1588 GCA_031376405.1 Betaproteobacteria bacterium | reverse complement strand
GAATGGGCATTTTTTGAGGATAATCGCCCGAAAAAAAGTGACCCTCTAACGGCTACAAAACTACATGATGCCGCGCCAGCGCGCCTTTTGCTGCGGAAATCGGAATGCGCGTATCAAAGGTTACGAATCGCCCGCCGTGTTTCACTGCCAAAGCCAATAGATACGCGTCGGTGATTTGACGATGACCATGCAAATGCGCGTGCTCAAAGCGGGCGAGATCGAAAAGCGAAATGTCGTCGGGCCAAAATGCGTGGAGCTTCGCGGAAAATACTTCTGCAAGCCGCGCCAGCACTACCGATAACGGCAACGAAGCTTCTCCCCCGCCGTAGCTTGGTTGACTCAATATGCGCGCACAGCCGTTTTGCGTGAGTGGGCAGCTCGCCCAGCCGTGGCGGTGGTTTTCAATAAGCCAGCGCTTTGCGGCAGCGTGCGACGCGTGGGATTCATCCACCCACGCAACCAATACGTTTACATCCAACAACGCACGCACCGCTAGATGCCTTCTGCGTCGCGCAGTGCGTTCACTTGCGCATTGGTCACGCTTGCTTTTCGACGCGGAAACGGGCTAAACCCCAGATCGGCAAGCACTTTGGCGTCTGCACTCGCGCCGCCACGCGTACGCGTGGCCACAATAGCATCCGGCGCCCGCAGCCCTTGGCGCGCAAGCGCGCTTACGATCTCTCCAATTGTTTTTTTCTCGCGCAGCGCTACTTCTTTGGCCACCACGAGAACGTCTTCGGCGATGTCAAGTGTCGTTCGCATGGTTTGGTTCTAAGGGGTTGATGTATTGATGCCATGATGTTAGCACATCACTTGTGATTCTGTTTCGTCGAAACATTACGAGACCTGCGGCGTAAAAACGGTCATTTTCAGGCGATATCTCCCGAAGTACGCCAACGCTGCGCCGCAGGTATTTCAGAAAAAAGCAATCAATCCACCTTCGCCCCACTAGCCTTCACCACCGGCCCCCATTTCGCAATCTCCGCATTGATGTGCGCGGCGAACGCCTCTGACGTGCCGCCCACGGGGATAGCGCCTTGGGCTTTAAATTTTTCTTGCATCTCAGGCGTAGCTATGCCGCGCTGAATTTCTGCAGAAAGTTTTTGCACGATTTCGCGCGGCGTGCCAGCGGGCGCGAGCACGCCGAACCACGAGCTCGCCTCATAGCCTTTGAGTCCCGTTTCCTCAATCGTGGGCACATCGGGCAATGCGCTCGAGCGTGTGCCAGAAGTTACCGCCAACGCGCGCAGCTTGCCCGCTTTAATGTGCGGCATCGCGGATGGCGCGTTGTCGAACATCACCTGCGTGGTGCCGCCCAACATATCGGCCAACGCGGGCGCGCTGCCCTTGTAGGGAATGTGCGTCATCTTCGTGCCCGTCATGCTTTTGAATAGCTCGCCCGCGAGGTGGATCGAAGTGCCGTTACCCGAGCTCGCCATCGCTACTTTATCGCCCTCTTTTTTCGCGTACGCAATGAATTCCGCTACCGAGTTTGCCGGCACGCTCGGGTGTACCACCATAATGTTCGGCACAGCGGCGCACAAACTCACTGGCGCGAAATCTTTCACCGCATCGTAAGGCATTTTTG
>JANMDS010000009.1:0-2355 GCA_031376405.1 Betaproteobacteria bacterium | reverse complement strand
GAAGTACCGCGGAGCAATATGCATAATCACACGCGGATCCGGCTTTGTTTCCTGCGGACTGCGCGACCATTGATCGAGCGCTTGCACGTCGAATCAACTTCCCATACAACAAATCGTAGCGAAAATCACTACTCGGAAACTGACCATTCAAAGAAAAGTTGATCACTCCATATTTCTGGTTGTATTCGCTATGGAGCAGAGTCCAATCAAACGCACTCATCACGGCCGCTGGACTTCTATCGCCAACATCCACGCTCCAGAAGTTCGTAGCACCTGGGTTGATTCCTCGCGAAAAACTATTGTTTCGCTGTGCACCAATGATGCCTGCTATAAACGTACCATGATCCCCGGTCGTGATGCTATTACCGTTGAACGTAGACTGGACGATTGAGAGATCAGGGTGTGGCCAAGGCGTTTGATCCACCAAATAAACGGTATTGCTAGAGGTCAGTAAATCGTCCGTTCCAATCGCTTGCTTTCCCCAAGTTACCAATTCCGCGCCATCGTATCGGTCATTCCAAACTGCGGAATGTTGCACTTTCACGTCCGCGCTGTTTTGCTCGACTTCGTACACCCGCTCGTCAAGGCTCAGTCGCTGCGCAACAGCATCCGATAGGTAGGCGGTGATGGTCGAGCCGATCCACGAAGTCATACCGACTGCTTCAAATCCGTAATCCTTTTCCAACGCCTTGGTAAGAAATTGCATTTCGTTCCGATGCCAGCCTCGAAACTCTATGCCGTTTTCTTTCGCGTCAGGCGGTCTTGGGGCAGGCAATTCCGCAACAAGCTTCCGAGCATTTTTCACCATATTTTCACGCAAATGAATCGTATACAGCGTTCGCCCCTGTAAATCGATCTTCACATCGCCTTTCGACACACGCGTGTGTCCTTTAGCGGGCGCAATGCTAGGCTCGTCATCAACATAGGCAATCAAGCCCGGATCGATCTTGCCTAAACTCAACCGAGAAGTAACGGCGTTTGACGGGGGGGGTATGACTAAAAACAACCGCAAACGACGCTGCTAAGACCAACTTTTTCATGGTTTACCTCTGGAGAATTGGATTTTAAGATAGTTGCGATTAGGCGGTCGTTGCCGTCTTGTTTCCAGGTGGTTTCATCTTGCACTTGTTTTTGAATTTTGTCAAAGCCGCTTCGGAATGCGCTAAGGCCTGGGCGAACAACTAAAAGATCGCCTGAGCGGACCAGACTCTATTTCCGCCGATAGTTCTAAAAAATGTGCGGTTTTTGCGCCGTAGGTTTTTATCAAAAGACTAATCCAACCGCCGCAAATTTTCCTTCGTAAACATCCGATCCGCGAGCTCCCGATTTTTCATCGCGTTGTATTCGAGGATGGACTCTTCACCTTTTTTCACGGCATCCGTGAGCACTAAGCGCGTGGGGCGCAGGCGGCCTAGTAGCGTTTTGTAGTTTTGGTATTGCACGGTTTTGAGCAAACGGCCTGATACGGAATAAAACTCGGCTTTGTGTGGGTGGCCGTTTTTGGAGTTTGCCCAGAGCAACACCTTGGCGTAGGCTACAGATTTTTCCTTTGCAGTTAACTCCAGCACCACGTGCTCAGCGCCTTCGACCATTTCGCTGCGCACGAACGCGGCTTCGTAATCGGCGCTGAAATTGGCGCGCGCTAAATCGCCGTTCGCCACTTGGCCGGTGAGCCGTTGCGAGAGCGTGAGCCGGATAGGTTGGGATACATCAGGCACGTAGAGCCAGAGCTCGCGGCCTTTCATGAGTATGCTTTGGCCTTTGTCCGCTGCGGGCTCTAACACTTGCACAATTGAGTTATCCGCGCCGCGGGCCAATACGCGGTAGAGCCGCTCTTCTTTTTCCTCATCGGGCTTGGCGCTTACGATGCGCACTTCGGCTTCGAACCCACCTTTCGGGAAACGCACCTCATCTACTTTTTCTACTAACTCTTTGGGCTTTATTTCTGCCACGCTTTGCGCGTGCGCCATTGCCAAACCAAGGCTTACGCCAATTGCAAAACAGCCCACAATGCGGGCACTATTGCGCAGCAAAACCATGCACAAACCTCTGAAAACGATTCATAATGCATGAATCATAGCAATGTTGACGAAATGGTGCGGGAATGAGCGTAGTTTCGTCCAAGCAAATTCATTGAGCGCAGCACCTTTACTTGAATTAAACGGCGTATGTAAACGATATCGCTTGGGCGAGGTGATGGTTGATGCCTTGTCGGGCATTAGCTTATCGGTGACCGAAGGCGTTTTCTTAGCCATCGCCGGGCCCTCGGGTAGTGGCAAATCTACTCTCCTCAATTTAATAGGGCTCATCGATACGCCAAGCGAAGGCACAATCAAAATTGACGGGCAGCTCGTG
>JANMDS010000587.1:0-1761 GCA_031376405.1 Betaproteobacteria bacterium | reverse complement strand
GTTGCGCTTTAGTTGCGCTTTAGTTGCGCTTTAGTTGCTGCGTAAGTAAATAAATTAAACCAGTGTGTTCTCTACAGAAAATTTAAAGGAATGAAAATGAAAATTACAGTGATTGGTGCGGGCAACATGGGCGCCGCATTGGTGAAGCAACTCCACGGCGCGGGCCATATGGTGAAAATCACCTCGCGCGATCCAGCGAAAGCGGCTGCGCTGGCGGCGAAGTACCCCGGCGTGCAGGTGGTGTCCGCGCAAGGCGCAGCGGATGACTGCGATGCCGTTATTTTGGCAGCAGGCTACGCCGATGCCCCGGCTGCGTTGGCTGCTTTGGGAAATCTCGCCGGAAAAGTGGTGATCGACATTACCAACCCGCTCACCGCCGACTACATGGGGCTGACGGTCGGCCACACCACCTCGGCTGCGGAAGAAATTGCAAAAGGTGTGCCCCAGGCGCATGTGGTGAAAGCCTTTAATACGCTTTTCGCCTCCGTGCTTGATGAGGGCCCGGGCTTCAGCCCCAGCGCAAAAGTAAGCGTATTCGTGGCCGGGGATAGCGAGAGCAGCAAGCACACCGTGAAGCAATTGGTCAATAGCCTAGGCTTTGAAGCGGTTGATGCGGGCGGGTTGAAAAACGCACGTTATTTGGAGCCGCTTGCGGGCTTAAACGTGTATTTCGGCTATGGCGCAGGCCAAGGCACGGGCATTGCACCGACGTGGATGCGCAAAGCGTAAAACGCAGCGCCCATGCGAGGGCGCATCACATCGCATGGGCTTTGCCTGCGTCCCGCAGGCTCTGAAATTATTTTGAAAAAATCTCTGGGATTTCATATGAAAAACGCTCGCCGCCGCACGCTCAAATGGCTATCGCTCGCGCCCTTTTCCGGCGCGTGGCTGGGCTCGAATCTTTCGTTTGCGCAAACGCGGCTAAAGGCCACGCCGCAGGACGTGGAAGGCCCGTATTACCCACGCGCATGGAGTGGCGATGTTGATCACGATCTCACCACTTTCAACGGCAAAAAGTACGGACGCGGGATCGCGATGACGCTCGCAGGCCGCATCCGCTCAGAAGATGGCGCGCTGCTCAACAACGCGCGGGTGGAGATTTGGCAGATCGACGATGCGGGCGAATACCGGCATCCCGATTTTGGTGGCGAAGGCCCTGCGACGCGCGGATTTCAAGGCTATGGCCGAACGCAAACCAACGATGACGGTCAATATTTTTTCAAAACGATCAAGCCGATTGGCTACTCCGGCCGCCCGCCACACATTCACTTCAAAGTGCTCGCAAGCGGCTATCAAGATTTGGTTACAGAGATGTATTTTGCAGGCGAAAACGCTGAAGGAAACGTGTGGCAAAAATATTTTGGTGGCTTTAGTAAAGAGCGCGATCTGCTCACGGTTTCCCCAACCCTCACCCGCGCTGGCGCAGCCGAAACGCTTGCCGTGGTGTTCGATATCGTACTGGCCAAAAAGGCCGCATAAGTTTTTTCAAAATGACATCACTACCCACACTTTTTATCTCCCACGGCGCGCCGCCCTTTGCCTTGGAGCCTGGCAAAGCTGGCACACTGCTCTATGCTGCGGGAAAACGCTTACCACCTATCGAAGCGGTACTCATCGTCTCGCCACACTGGATGACTTCGGGCTTCAGCGTGATGACCGCGCCCACACCTACGACGATCATTGATTTCGGTGGATTTGACCCGCAACTCGAACACATCGCGTATCCAACGCCGGGCCATCCGATTTTTGCGGAAATCACCG
>JANMDS010000483.1:0-14317 GCA_031376405.1 Betaproteobacteria bacterium | reverse complement strand
TCGAGTACGGCAAGGACAACAACCGGTTGATGGCGAGCGAAAGTATCACCGCAGACGGAAAGGCCGCGCCGCAGGTTCCTTTTAGCTATGACGCCAACGGCAGCCTCATTGAGCACGGCACCCAGCGCTACCGCTACGATGCACGCGGACGGATGGTGCAAGCGATCACAACTGAGATGAGCGCACAATATGCGTGCGGAAACTCGGGGTTGAGGATGCAAAAAAGCGTTAAATCGGGCAACGACAATGCGCTCACCACGCGGTTCAGCTACGACACGGCTGGGCGCATGGTGGGTGAGTACGCAACGAACACAAACGCAACGCCCAGCGCCATGCCCAGCACAGCGCGAGAATACGTCTGGTGGGGAAATTGGCCCATCGCTGTGATTGAGAACGCCGATGCGCCAATGCAGTCGAACGAAAAAACCACGAAGGAAATTCTCAACATCTTCCCCGATCACTTAGGCACGCCACGCGAGGTCGCCAAGCAAGATTCAACCCTCATGTGGAACTGGCAGAGCGATCCGTTTGGGTGGAAAGTACCAGAGGCTGCGCAAATACCTGCGGCGCAAAATGCGGCAAATTCAGCAGATATCGCAAAAAAACTTCACGATGAATTTACGCTTTCCGGGGCAATATTACGATGCGGAGACGGGGCTACACCAAAACCACTTCCGCGATTACGATCCGGTGGTGGGCAGGTATGTGCAGAGTGATCCGATTGGGGTGCGTGGGGGTGGGAATACTTATAACTATGTCTCCAGTAAGCCTGTTATGAGATCGGATTCCACTGGATTAAAGACGTTTATGTGCACTCGAAATTTGAAAAATATTCCGATTTCGGTTGGCCCCCTTTACCACCAATACATCTGCGTTGGGAGCATAAAAGATGGATTCGTCTGTGGTGGACTTGGTCCAACAGACAACATACTTAATAGCCCCGGAACGATCGAAAGCGAGGTATTCAACGACGAGAAGTGTAGCGAAGTGAACGATGACAATTACTTTCTTGAACTATGCATCGCGCAAACGTTTCAAAGTAAACCACCAAATTACAGCGTCAATTTGTCAAAGGGTCAGAATTGCCAAACATACGCCAACCAGACCGTCGCGGAATGCAAAGCTAAGTACGGAGCAAGAAAGTGAAAACTCGCGGCATGCTTGTCTGGAAAATCGTATGGGTTGGGATCGCCATGTATCTCGGCGTTGCATCATTGTCAGGCGGAGAAGCTGCAATTGCTGCAACACTAGGACATCTAATCTGGACCTTACCGGCCAGTATGTTTTTGTATTTCCATAATTTTGAGTGGATGGGAGAATCATTCCAAACCAGTACTTTTCATTTTTTTGGAATGGCAATCACAAACCTTGCCGCGTATTTGTTCTGGTTCAATGTGTTTCCGTGGCTAAGTAGACGCCTAGATCACTTAAAAAATAGATGGATGCGCTGAGCAGATCCGTGCCTACTCAGATGGGCAAAGCGTACTTTACGGATACGCTGATGCTCCGCGTTGTTCCTATGCTTGGCAATTTCGCGGGCAACATCTAATGGCGCTGATAGGGTTCTTATCTTGCTTATGCTCGTTTTGTCCTTTCCGTCGAGTCTATTTATTGTTGTGGTTATCGCGCTGTCCCAGCAAAAATTCGAGAATCCTCAAACCATCGTTATGTTCTGGCTTAGAAGTGGCTCCGCTTGTTTGAACAGTAATTTACAGATTTAAGGTGAGGCTTCGGGGTGGTTAGGTTGGTGTTACTTCTTTTTTTGCACGCTGGTAATTTATCTGGTTTTCGTTCGAGCCTTTATCGCTACGCAGCTTTTTTCAACATCAGCGCCAGCTTAGCCCAGTACACACTCATCGGGGTTTTATCATCCAAGCTCGTATGAGCGCGCTCGGTGTTGTAGCGTACTTCGATGAACTGCGCGATATCGCGTTTAGCTTCCAGCACCGTTTCGCACACCCGAAGGTAAACCCGCTCGTATTTCACGGTGCGCCAGAACCGTTCAATGAACACGTTATCGCGCCACGCCCCTTTGCCATCCATCGACAGCTCGCATCCCTTGGCCTTGACCGCATCGACAAACGCCTGCGCGGTAAATTGGCTACCTTGATCGGTGTTGACAATGTTGGGCGCACCATAGCGCTCGAACGCATCTTGCAATACCTCTACCGCGACCGATGCTTCCAGCGTGGTGGCCACCCGATGCGCGAGCACCGCGCGACTATGCACATCAATGACAGCGGTGAGGTAGACAAACCCTTCGCGCATAGGGATATAGGTCGTATCCATCGCCCACACATCATTGGAGTGGGTAATGGGCCGATTGCGTAGCAGGTAAGGATAGATGGTGTGCCCAGGGCATTTCTTGCTTGTGCCAGGTTTCGGGCACACCGCCTCGATGCCCATGTGGCGCATAAGAGTTCCGATATGGCGTCTGCCAACCAAATGCCCTTTAGCCAAGAGCTCGCGGCGCAAACCTCGCGCGCCCATGTGTGGGTGCTCGGTGTGTAGCTGGTCAATGAGCGCCATGAGCATCAGATCGGCGGGCGATACGTCGCGAGGTTTGTAGTAGACCGCGCCACGGCTGATGTGGAGCACCTTTGCCTGCGCGCTGATCGATAATTGATGTTGTCGGTCAATCATGGTCTTGCGCTCAGCAAGCCCGCTTTGGTGAGCGCACGTTCTAAAAAATCGTTCTCCATAGTCAATTGACCGATTTTGGCTTGCAGCGGCATCACATCGATTTGCGCCGCCAAAGCAGCCGATCCACCGCGAAAGGCGCTCGCGGCGTGTTCGATGAGCTGCTGCTTCCATTGCGTGATTTGGTTCGCATTGACCTTGTGCTTTGCGCACAGTGCGGCGGTGGTGCTTTCTTCACGCAGCGCTTCGAGCGCGACCATGGCCTTAAATTGTGCGCTTAACTTACGCCGCTGCTGCTTAGCCGCCGTTACTTTCTTGACTAACTTCTTTGTTGTTGACACTTTCAAAACTCCGTTCGGTTCGCCGAAGTTTCTCACCTTACCTGTTGTCTAAATTTGCGGGGCCACTTCTTCAATCCGACGGAACCCCAGTTGTAGCCGGTGTTTGCTACCGCTACGCCGGGCGATGCGCTTGGGGGATACCAAACGGCCTCAAAAGTCGACGAATCGGGATCGTTTACAGTAGGCCAACCGGCGTACCCCGCTCTCCAAGCTCTAATTTCACACGCGGTCGCATTCACAGCGTCGAAACGTAGCGAGAATACCCCGAGCGTTGCACCGGCTGAGCGCGTAATTTGTGTTGGAGTGTTGGTATCCGTTTTATCAATACCATTTACGAACCAATTAATTTGAAGCACAGGTGGCGCGGCGACAACAGTGATATTCGCGCTGGCAGTATTTGTAATCGAAGAGTCAAGCGGATCGGAGCAGGTAAACGTCCATACAAATGCTCCAGGTTCATCGAGATGGATATTCCAATTCTGGGTAGTGCTGCTGATTGCGGTCGAAAACCACGGATAGCCATTCCAGGTTCCAGCGTGCGAGCAGTTTGACGCACCTAGCGCTTGAATTTTTAGTGGGATGTTTTGTGTAGCGGTTTGCGTAAACACCAGCGTGGGCTTTGACGGATGTTCGTCAACAGGTGTGCGAGACACCGGTGGCCCGAGTATTTCAACTGTGGGCCTCGCTCTCCATGTGCTCGGAACAGCGTGCGCAGTTGTCAAAGCTAAGCCAGCGTCATCGCGGGCTTGATTTGAAAACGATTTAGCGCGAACAAGCTGCTCAAGTTGGCTCGCTGTAGTCCAGTTGGATACAGACTCACGAACTTTAGCCGCCAAACCCGCAATGTGTGGCGCAGAAAATGAAGTTCCCCCTCCATATCCTCTGGCGTTCGAAGTTGTAGTCGATCTTACCGCACGCCTTGGAGCCCATAGATCAATATCCGATCCGTAGTTTGAGCCGCGATCGCTGCTCGTTCCGTCATCCAAGACGTTTACTATTGAACCGAGAAAGCTGACGCCGTTTGCAAACCCTTTATAGCCATTAATCACCCGAACCTGCTGGCCATTTTGATCGATAGCACCGATACGCAAATATCCATCTGCCGCCGAGCTTGGTGAAACCACAACGGATTGTGCAGGCTGTTGGCTATTCCCAGCTGAATGAATCAGGAGAGCGCCGAGATAGTTAGTGGATGAATTCTGTTGTGTGAAGTTTGGAAGTGCACTAGAAAAGGCCGATCCGCTAGTCGTTAAAGTAGCGCTATTCGCGGATAAGTTTGCAATGCCTGGACGACAATCGCTTTGAAATTGACATCTCTCCGTGATTCGGAATTTGGCGCGCTCCATACCGGCGACTACGTCCGTCGCTGTCGCTGCCGGAACGCAGCCCGAGGAAGGGTTATCTTGAAATGCGATCGAATGAATCGGAGTGCCCGGTCTTACCCCGACGACACCTGCAGAGGTTGGCACTGAAAACGCTTCAATTTCCGTAATTCGGCTGAAGCCGTCGGCCGTGCCCGTCACCACCACACGGATCTGATCTGTTGAAATTGGGGGGAAATTGAGTGTGCGCATCACCAAATTGTTGCCGGACACCGCGGCGCCGGGGATTTGCGCCCACGCCCCACCCGTCCAATATTCGACGTAAAACGCGGTAATTCCGAAGTTGGTAAATGTCATCGAAGCGGTTGGTTCAACTGGCGACGAAAAGTTGTTTTGCACGCTGTACACAACAACTTTATCAATTGTTTTCTGACCAGAAAAATTTACCTGTAGCCAATCTGGCAATACGCTTACGGTCTCATCATTCCACCCTCCGCCCGCACCCCAAGGATGCCCACGTCGCTCGCCGTTTATGGCATACGAAGCAGAATAGCCGAGACTGTGCGTACTTGAAGCGAATGCGCTAGCGCCCGCGGAAGCAAGCGCCACATTAGGTCGGCTCGTGCCATCCATCGCGCCGATAACCCCGGCTACAAATGTTGCATGGGCGTAACAGCCCGCTACGCCATTGCCAGAAACCGCTTCTTGCCCTACAAGATTTAAGTCGATGTGGGAGTGGACACCCGCATCAAGGACGAAAACGGGCACCTCGTCAAGCTTGTTGTTGTAAGACGCAATACCAATGGCGTATGGACCTCCCATTGAAATCACGCCCCACGGTGTGACTTCATTAAACGCGTTCGTATTGTCACTCCAAATCGCGCCGCTATACCTTAAAGAGCCATCTTGCTCAATCTTCTTTACTCGTTTATCTTTGCTAAGATTTACTTTTTTGATCCGTGTTGAGATAGGCTGAAAAGCCCTCGACAAGGGTACTGAGCACATCGGTTGCCTCAATACTGAGTTCAACTTCCAACTGTGCGATGGTCTCTTTTGTTTTTTGGTAATGGTAGCTCCTCGCTATTGAATCAACCCGTTTTTTCGCGACCCCTTTGTCCTTTGCATTCTTGACTTCTGTGTCGTCGAGTAACACTATGTACTTAATTCGACCTTTGGCATCGGTAATTGGCTCACGTAATAGTTTTTCAAATGCCTCTTGCTGTAGCCTGAGAGGCTCGTGCTCCGGCATTAGCTTTCGCGGCTGCTCAGGTGTCGTGACGGGCGTAGGTAATGGTGGGAATTTCGTTTGCGTTATTGGGGTCAGACCACGGTTTATTCGCATCAACGGCATCAACCTCAACGGCAGCGCACTGATCTCAGAAGTGCACTATGCAGCCACCGGAGAAGTTACGCGCTACACCCTCATCGTTATTGCGTTATTGGGGTCAGACCACGGTTGACCACGGTTTATTCGTATCGACCGCATCAACCTCAACCTCTACGGCAGCGCGCTGATTTCAGAAGCGTTATTGGGGTCAGACCACGGTTGACCACGGTTTATTCGTATCGACCGCATCAACCTCAACCTCAACGGCAGCGCGCTGATTTTAGAAGTGGATTTACCCTGAACGCGCGGACAGTTTGGAGCTGAACAAAATCAACTCCACTTTATCGCTTAAAGTATTGCTTCAATCGAGCGTGTCGATCGTTGTGCGTTGGAGCTAAAAAATAAAGACTTAAGGCATGTTCGCATTACGGCGCGCCACGACGCGGGTTTTTCGCTATTGCACCCGTTTGAACGGCGAATACCCGTCCTTCGTTGGCAGCGTATCGAGCTTAAAAACTTGCGCTGTTTGCGCCGGTATCTTCACCACTGCAAGCGAAGCTTTTACGGTTGCGTTTTCGCCACCGAGCTGGTCGATGAGGGTTGCCCCGTCCATCCATTTCGAGTTCGGCACCATGAGCGTGGTGGTGATGGCCGCAAGCGTGGGGTTCACCACGACGAGTGCGCTATCGGCCACGCGGTCGGTAAAGCGCTCAAAGGCCACCACATCGCCAGACGCTTCCACTGAGCGATAGTCGCCCACCCGCAGCGCCCAGTGGTTACGCCTGAGTTGCGTCAGCGCTTTCGTCCAAGCGAGATCTGGGTGGTTGGCCGCTACTTTGTCCCAGCGCATGGGCGAGCGGGTCTCGGGGTCGTCCCCGCCTTCCATCGCCACTTCCGTGCCGTAATACAAATTCGCCGAACCGGGCAAGGTGAATTGCAACACTTGCGCAAGCTGCCGGGCCTTGCGCTCGGGCACGGTGGTGGCCAAGCGCGGCGTATCGTGATTATCTAGATATACCCAGCTCTTGAGTAAATGCTCGTAGCTCGCCTCTGAAATCAGGCGGTTCACCATGCGGGCGTAGGTCGGCGCGTCTAACTCCCGATTCGCCAAGCGGAGGGTGAGGTTTCGCAGCCCAAAATGCAACACGCCATCCACCGCAGGGAACCATTCTTTAGGATAATTCGGGATTTCCGCTACCACCAGCGCGTCGGGCTTTTCGGCATGGGCGGCGCGGGTGAGCGCAGCCAGGTGCGTAAACCCCAAATCCCATGCTACATCAAGCCGCCAGCCATCCACGCCCTCGCGCAGGTATTTGCGTACGACCGAATCGGGCGCTTCGAACAAATGCTCGCGCACCGCAGCATGCTCTAAGTTGAGCTCGGGCAAATTTTCTGCGCCGTACCAGCTTCGCGCCCCGCCCGGAAACTGATTGCCCATCACAAACCATTGCCGATACGGGCTTTGCTCGTCGGCCAGCGCGGCTTGAAACGGCAGGCTATTGCGCCCCATATGGTTAAACACGCCATCGAGCACGAGCTTCATGCCCCGCGCTTTTACCCCAGCGGCCAGCGCTTTCACATCGTCTCGCGTGCCGAACTCTGGGCTCACTGCGTGGTAGTCCAGCGCATCGTATTTATGGTTGGTGTAGGCTAAGTGAATCGGGTTTAGGTAGAGCACATCTGCGCCTAAGCTTTTGATGTAGTCCAGGCGCGAAAGCGTGCTCGGTAAATCTCCACCCCAAAAATCAATTTCGTGGGTCCACAGTTTGTATTGTTCGGAATACGTGCCCCGCTCTGCTGGCTTGCTCCAAGGATGAAGTGTTTTTGGGCTGGCGTATCGCCCGCGCTTGGCTTCCAGGTTTGTCGACGGCGCAAATCGATCGACCAATACTTGATACACCACCGCGCCATTGCGCCAGTCTTTTTCGCGGGCTTCGTAGCGCCCCGCTACGGCTTGGTCAAACGCATTGGCGTAGTTTGGCTTTTCCTGCGCGGTGACTTGCATCGCCAGAGCGAGTAACGCAAAACCAAGGAAGCATTTTTTCATTCTTTTTTACCCGCTTGCAATCGATTGCAAACCTGAATTCTAATCAAAGATATTCCGTTGCGTATCGCTTTCTTAAAAATAATTCCAATAAAAAAACCGCCCCGAGAGGCGGTTTTTAGACGAAAAAGTCCGACTATTTCTTTGCCATCATGTTTTTGATGAGCCCGCCGACTAACATCAACACAATTCCGCCGATTCCCGAGCCGCCGACATTGCCCACCATCGGCCCTGCTGCGCCTGCGAGCATGGGGCCTAATACCGAGCCACCGCCCAAACCACCTAAAAGCCCTGCGATCGTATTGCCAATTGTTCCCATGTTTAGATTTTTTAGTAACGCACCGCCGATATTGCCCCCTACTGCACCGCTAATGAGTTGAATAATGAGATTTTCCAAGGTAACACTCCTCCAGAGATGTGATGGCGCGGGTTGCGCCGATTCGGCAGGGCGCTTTCTACTTCGCTGCGCCCTTCCCAAATTCAAGTTACACCCGTAGCGACGCGATGTCTAGCGCAAAATTCATAAAGCAACCCATCCAAAACGCATAAACGAGCACTTTTTCGGGGAGATAATCCTTAAAAATAGCCTAAATTGCGCCGCAGGTATTTACATAGATCGCGTACAGGGAATGGCTTGCCGCCATAAAGAGCCGGTTATTTTTTGCCCCGCCGAAACATAAGTTTGCGCACCGCTCGGGCAGGTGGATCATGCCGATGAGTGTGCCGCTCGGGTTGTACACGCGCACGCCGTCGAGCTCTTCCGGCTTAGCGTCGGGCTGGCCTCCGCCACCGAAGCCGCACCACAAATTACCATCTACATCGAGCTTAATGCCATCAAATGCGCCGGGGCCTTCGGCGCTGCAAAACGTGCGCTTGTTGGTGAGCGTGTGGTTGTTGGCTACGTCGTAGGCCCAAATCAGCCGGTGCGGCGCGGCCCGGCTTTCCACAATGTAAAGCGTTTTTTCGTCGGGGCTAAAGGCCAAGCCATTCGGCGCGTTGAGATCCGTGACGACCTGATGCAAGATGCCATCGGGCGTGAGGGCGTACACCGCGTGGGTGAGCTCGGGCTCGGCTTTGGCGCCTTCCCAGTGGCTCAAAATACCGAACGTGGGGTCGGTGAACCATATAGTGCCGTCGCGGGCGCACACGATGTCGTTGGGGGAATTGAGCCTCTTACCTTGATACTGATCGGCGAGCGTGGTGATCGCGCCGTAATGCTCCGTGCGCACGATGCTGCGACCGCCGTGGCTCGCTCCTAACAAACGCCCTTGTTGATCTCGGCAATGGCCGTTAGCGTACTGCGAAGGCGCGCGCCAAGCCGCGAAATCGCCGGTAGTTTCGTCCCACCGAAAAATGGTGTCGCTCGGCACATCGCTCACCAGCAAATATTTGCCGTCGCCAAACCACACCGGGCCTTCTGCCCAACGCATTCCCGAGCCCAATTGCTCTACGTTCGCGCTGAAAATGCGGTATTGGGCGAAGCTCGGATCGATGATTTCAACTGCGGGGTCTGGGTAGCGCTGCGAGGGTTGGAACGGGATGGGCGTAACTGGGCGCATGGGAGGCAAACGTTGCGAGGAGAGCGCCAAAGTTTAATCTGGAAACCCCTCCTTTTTCGGGAGATAAGTTTGAAAACAGGCTCTTTTTGCGCCGCAGGTATTTTGCGAATCCAATAAAAAAGGGCACCGAAGTGCCCTTTTTTTTGTTAATCGTTTACGAAAGCTGTTGAATACCAGCCAACATCCAGCCTGCGCTGCCATCCAAGGGCTTAACCATATTCCACACCTCATCGAAAGGCTCGGCCAAATCTTTGCCATCTTCACGCAACATGCCGTGGAAACGCACGCTTGCCCAGTGGTCGTCGCTCTCGCTCGTCACTTCAACGACTTCGGCGTTAAGCGTTACGATTTCTGTTGCGTGCGCGTTCGGGCCGCGCGCTTTGAGCTCACGGTCGACTTCGGCATACATTTCATCGGTGAGCATGTCTTTCAGCGTGGCAGGCTCTGCTTTATCAAAAGCACCTTGCAAGCGGATGAACTGCGACTTTGCGCCTTTTTCGAAACCCGCCACATCGAAGCCGGCGGGAACGTGTGCCACCACGCCAGCAGATTCAGGCACAGAAACCACTTCCGGCTGCGCAAGCGCTGGGGTGGTTGAACGGTTGCCACCAAACACTTCTGGCTCAACGCTCGTTTTTTGGGTAGCGCCGCCAAACGGATTGGCCGCAGCACCTGCACCCGCACCGGCCAACGCAGGCGTTACTGCGTTGCCCGCGCGGCGGGACATAAACCAACGGAAGGCGAAGAGCGCGACCAAACCGAGGGCTGCGAACATTAAGATGTTGGCGATCATGGAGCCTAATGCGCCACCGCCAAACATCGACGCCAAGGCCGCGCCGATGGCTAAGCCACCGAGCATTGGCATCCACTTAGCCAATCCAGTCTTGGGTGCAACGGCAGCAGGGGCTGCAGCCGCAGCAGCGGATTTGGCCGGTACAGCGGCCGCAGCGGGCGCAGTAGCGGGTGTGCCAGGCGTGGTGCTGGCCGCTGCGGGCGGCGTGGCTTGACGCTGGGTAGCGGCCTCGCGCTTGGCACCGGAGGTTTTACCGCCACCGATACGCTTCGCATCCACCGCAACGGAACCCACGGCCATAATGGCAGCCAGGGAAATTAAAGCAATCTTCTTAACCATAAGAGCCTCCTTTAAATAAAATGACTCTGCCCGTAACGTGGGGCTTACTACAACAATTTCAAGACCTGCGGCGTAATTTTGCACGCTTTTGAAGATTATCTTCCTAAAAGACGAGCCCGCGATGAACGGCGACAATTCCGCCCATTAAATTAAAGCATTCCACTTTATCGAACCCTGCCTCAGACATCATGCCAGCAAGCGAAGCTTGATCGGGATGCATGCGGATCGACTCAGCCAAGTACCGGTAACTTGCTTCATCCTTTGCCACGACTTTACCAATTTTTGGCAGTAGTTTGAAGCTGTAAAAATCGTACGGTTTAGTCAAGAGCGCGTTAGGCTTAGAAAACTCTAAAACCACCGCCCTGCCCCCAGGCCGCAAGACGCGGCGCATTTCGGCGAGCGCTTTCGCTTTATCGGTCACGTTACGCAAACCAAACCCAATGGTGACGCAATCGAATTGCCGGGAAGGAAACGGCAACTGCTCCGCATTCGCCACAGTGATCGGCAAAATCAAGCCCGCATCCGCGGTGCGCTTACGGCCTTCGATGAGCATCGCTTCGTTGATATCCGTGAGCGTAACGCTGCCTTTTGGCCCCACCGCTTTAGCCATGAGCGCGCTCAAATCGCCCGTGCCGCCTGCTAAATCGAGGCATTTTTCGCCTGGGCGCAGTGCACACACTTCAATGGCAAAGCGCTTCCAAATCCGGTGTAGCCCGCCGGACATCAAATCGTTCATGATGTCGTAGTTCGACGCGACCGAATCGAACACGCCGCGCACCCGCGCCGCTTTTTGTGCCGCCGGTACGGTTTCGAAGCCGAAGTGGGTCGTGTCCGCGCTAGGGGAATTCAAAACGCTACTTGTCTCGGCTGGCATTGGCTTTCTCCATGCGCGCTAAATACTCCGCCCACATTTCGGGTTGGTGGGTGCCGATTTTGTGTAAGTAATCCCAGGAGTAGATGCCGGTGTTGTGCTCGTCATCAAAATGGGGTTTGATGGCGTAGTTGCCCACCGGCTCTACTTCTTTGATACCAATATTGCGCTTGCCCACTTGCAATACCTCTTGCCCAGGCCCATGCCCTTGCACTTCTGCCGAGGGTGAATACACCCGCAAAAACTCAAACGGATAGCTAAATTTGTCGCCATTACTAAAAGCAATTTCAATCACTTTGGATTGGCTGCGGATTTCGATTTCGGTCGGAATCGGGGTAGAAGCGGAAAGACCAGCCATAGAAACTTTTCAATGCGTCGATTGCTGCATTGTAGGTGGTTTTTCTACAAATACCTGCGGCGTAAAAACGAGCTGTTTTCAAATTTATCTCCTGAAAAACGCCTAAGTTTTTACATCCTTATTCACCGCCGCTCGATCCCGATGCGAAATTTCAATCACCCGCGCGCGTTTCGCCAGCGTTTCGATCAAAGCCTGCGCAATCGCCCGGTTTTGACCGTCTAGGTTGGCATCCCACTCATCGAGCAGATAAATCGGCGCGGTGGTGGTGGCGACGATCTCTTGCAAGCTTTCGATTTGCCGCTCACCCGACGAAAATCCCGGAGGTTTTTTGATCTTTGGCGCATCGTCATCGTCGTCGCCCTCGAGCTCGGCCTCCGCTTCTGGGCTTACGCCATCGGCGAATTGATAGGAGAGCCGATCCGTTGTGGGCCAATAATAGGCGTGCGGCCCGAGCGCGCTTTTGAGCGCGGCCAGCACCGTGGATTTACCCGCACCATTTTGTCCGCGCAGGTTAACGCGCCCCAAATGTTGCGACGTTGCCAAGGCCAGCGCAGAATCAAAATTCGCCACCGGCAGCGGTGTTCCATCGTCGCTGAACACGAGCTGATCAAACTTAATGCGTCCGTTATATTCCGGGTCCGCTTCTGGCAGAAAATGTTCCGTCGCGCCGCCAATCCGCGTCCAAATCGCGACTAAATCGTTCCAGGCTGAAGCCAGTCCATGCACATCATTCGCTAGATCAATTTGCTTGGGTAACGTGGCTGCCAGCGCGATCAGGGTTGCGGTATCGCCTCGACTTTCACTTCCGGCATAAATTACCGCCATAAACACGATCACCAAACTGATGATGCCGCTGGCTGTGCTCAAGCCTTCGCGGGCCACGATGGAGCGAATTTGCGCTTTTAGTGCCGCGCGCAACCGCGCTTTGAAGCCTGCGTGCCAGAGCCGGTAGTTGCTGCGGTTGCCTACGAAAATGTTGTCCCACGCGGTGTAGCTGTGGGCCGTCATCCGGTTGGTGGCTTTTTGGTTGTTTAAATACGCTTCTGATACCGGTTTTTTGAGCCAGAGCTGCAACGCGATACAAAAAATAAACGTCACCAAATACGCGATGGGCAAGCTGCCATCTATTTCCATGCCCAACACAATGGCGTTAAACACCAAGCCTAGCGCGAGCTTCAACGCGTGTTCGAGCTCGTACATCAGTTCGAAAAAAATATGGAACGTCTCGTTGGTTAAAAACGGCTCTACGGTTTCCCGTTTGGCTTTGTCCGCAAAAAGCGTAGCCCTGCCCCGATTGGCGCGGGCAAACGCCAGCATGTAACGCCCATGTGCGCCAAAGCCGGCCTGCTCGGCGAACACCCAACTCACCGCGCCCACGATGTACGAAGCCGATTGCACGACCAAAATCCAAACGAAATCCATCACCCGCAAATCGTTGCTGGCAACATCTCGCCCGGCTTGAATGATGAGCCATGTGGTGGTTGCGCCCAAAGCCGCTTCAATCACCAAAAGCGTGAGCATCACGTACAGCGGGCGACACAAAAGCAGCCGGGCGAAGGCTACTTTGTCCAAACCCAATTGGGCAATTTTGTTCATTCGTTGGTTGCGGCGATTACATCGGCCGGCACGGGCACCGCTTTAAGCTTCGTCGGGTCGTCGGCATTCGTTTGCACAAACACGCGCGTCTCCACGCCCTCGCAAATGCGCACATCGCCACGCGTAATCACATGTTTTTGCACGAACACTTTTGCCTTCCATTCCACAATGGAAGAGGTAATGGTGAGCACATCGCCATAGGTTGCGGGGGTGAAAAACCGATGGTTGGTTTCAAGCAGCGGCGTACCCAAAACGCCCGTTTGCTTGTGGTAATCCGCCCAGCGCGGCAAGCCACATTTCCAAAAGTATTCGTGCGAAGCGTTATCCATCCAGCGGCTGAAATTGGCAAAAAACACGATGCCTGCCGGATCGCAATCACTGAAATGAACGGTAACCTGAGTGCTGAAAATTTTTCCCATAACCGCTTATTTTGTCGGATTGAGTCGATGCACCAAAACCTGCGGCGTAAAAAAGCACCTTTTTAGACCTTATCCCCTGCAAAAATGGCTGTTTTGCGCGGTTATCGAACAGTGCAATTTCGATGCAATGAAGGCATAGGCGTATTCGATGCGATGCGGCAAAATGGCGACACAACACAACCAATCCGTAACCATCATGTCCCGCCTTGATCCACCATTGGTCTATCCCGATTACAAAAGTACCCGCAAGCGCGGCCCGCTCTCGCCTTTGATCGTGGCGGGTGATATGTTGGCGGACATCCCAGCGCCGCGATTTTCAGATAAATTTTTCGTACCCCACGATGCCGATCTCACCCAACGCGGAAAGTCGATTCCATTGGGCGAGCGGATGGTGCTGTACGGCAACATCACGGACGAAACGGGTGCTCCTGTACGCAACTCGTTGGTAGAAATTTGGCAGGCCAATGCGTCCGGCCGCTACGACCACCCCGCCGATGACCACGACGCGCCGCTGGATCCGAACTTTAGCGGTTGGGGCAAAACACTTACCGATGGCAACGGCAATTACCGGTTCATTACCATTCGCCCAGGTGCCTATCCGTGGAAAAACCACGCCTTTGCATGGCGTCCGGCGCACATTCATTTTTCGCTTTTTGGCAATGCCTTCGCCCAGCGTGTGGTCACGCAGATGTATTTCCCTGGCGATCC
>JANMDS010000477.1:0-6515 GCA_031376405.1 Betaproteobacteria bacterium | reverse complement strand
AATAACGGCATCGGATGTGAGCACCTTAATGCCGCGTTTTTGAAATGTTTCCGTGCCGTTAAATTTATCGGGATTGGGGTGCAACACAACTGCGGTTTTTACTTTTTTATCTGTTTCGCGCTCGGCTTGCACCAAGGCTTGCACGCCTTCTTTGGGCAAAAACTGCGTGTCAATCATGAGCAATCCATCGTTGCCTTCGAGCCAGTAGCTCGCGGTGGAAAAGGTCTTAATAGGTGACACAAAAACGCCAACTTTCGGCTCGCCGGCAAATGCGCCACTCGCAACAACGCCGAGTAGAGCTGACGCGGCAAGGGCGAAAGGCTTTAAAAATTGCGTCATTTTTTTAGGAGATAAATGCTGGAAAGTGGCGATTTTGCGCCGCGGGTTTTGAAACGCAAGATGCATGCTATTGGCCGCCAGGCTCGCGGGCTGCACGCGGAGCGGGCCGGTCTAGCCAATCCACTCTCGGGTCACTCCAGGAGCCATCTACTTTAAGCTTTACCGAGAAGGCTTTATCCAGCGGATCTTTCAAAATTTTGCTCGCAATAAACGCGCCCGCCCCAATGAGCGGGTTGGCCGTAGCCACACCCGCGCCTACGGCGAGGGAGGTGCTCACATCGGGCAGCATGCGCACGTTTAAGTCCTGCGTTTCGGTGGTAAGGCTTACGGTGCCGCGAATTTCTACGCGTGCGGTGGGGCCTGCGATATCCAAATTTTCGGTGGTCAAAATGCCGCGTTTTAGCTTCCAATCGCCCGCTACTCTATCGAACGAAAAGCCATCGCTGAACAAATCGCGCATATCGAACACCAAGCGCCGCGCGATACTTTGTAAGCTAAACACCCCCAACAATTTGGCAATGCCTGGATCCGCTTTTAGAAATCGACCCTGCCCCAACTCGAAATGCACCTCGCCATCAAGCGCGGCCATAGAGAAATCAATGGGTGAGCCGTTCCACTTTATCTTGCCCTCAATTTTCCCTTTTGCATCGCGAATGTTTTCGCCCATACCTAAGCGGGCGAAGTAGCGCGGGGTATCGACAATATCAAGCTTCGCAGTGAGCGCGGTTTCAGGTGCGTTCGGTCCGCGCGTCCACTCGCCTTCGGCTTGCAAGTTCGCATCAGGGCTCGTTACGTTGAGCTTTTCAATTTTCCAGTTTTCACCCATTGGAGAGGCTACGATTTCTAACCTACCCATGGCGTTACCGCGAAGCGTAAACGCGTCGGCCACCACATCCAGCGCAGGCCAATTGGATTTGCTGCGCGGGCTCTCGGTTGTTGTGTCCATCGAAGGCGTTAGGGCGGCAACATTCGCTGCGGGCTCTTTCGGCGCGATGATTAGTTTCGAAAGCCGCGCACGCACCATGCCTGCGCCCAGGTTAGCTTCGGGCAGCCAGGTCAGTTGGCCATCGGCTTCCGCACTCTTAAGCTCGACCACCCAATTATTGCCAACGGGTCGGGCTTTGAATTCCACATTCGTCAGCTTAGTGCCGCTGGCAACGAGCCGCTCCGCTTTCACAACAATCTCACTGGGTGTGAGCCCGCTTTCCGCTAATTTGGCGCTGTTGGTCGCTGGGCCACCCGAACTCGTTGCGGGCGGTGAACTTAGCGTATTTGCAATCTCCAACCATTTGTCCACATTGACCTCGGGTTGGGCAATGGCGATTTGCACTTTTTGAGAAACAGGCAGCTCGGGGGCCGCCTGACCCACACCCAACGCACCCGCTTCAACAGCGCGCTTGCCGTCTTTTTGAGCCAGGCGCATTTTCCACTTCAAATCGTCGCCCAATGCAACAGAAATGTTTTCTTTTTTGTTGGGCAACACCTCCCGCACTACAGTAAGCGAGCGGGCCTCAGTGGCCGTTTTGCCAAGCGGGAACGGGGCACTGATGGTCGCGCCGCGCAAAGTAGAAGTCACGGTGAAACCACCACCGGAAGGTGTATCGAGCTCCATCGCCCAATCGGTTTGGCCACCCACCCGCTCAAGCTGAGGGATACTGAATTGCGCGCGCACTGCGGCGATATCGGCCTGGCCCGAGGCGCTTACTTTCAGACCACCCGGCACATTTTGCAAAACAAAACTCGCCGGCCCGCCAAACACTTTGCCTTGCAACTCGCGCCCACCGGTGGTGCGCTCCGTGAAGTTCAATTTTCCCTTAACTTCTGTAATCGTCGGAATATCAGGTCCGAGATTTAGGGTGTTGTTACGAAACTCGAAATCACCGCGTACTGCGGCTCGGGCTTTCGGGTCGCCAAGCGGCATTTCGAAAGCGAGGTTAAGCGTGCCTTCCCCATCGGCTTTCATCTCGCGGGTGAAATGCTCAATCCAATCGCCCACCGGAGATTGATCGATAAATTGTAAAAACTGTTGGGTGCGACCCGATGCGACGCCGATAACTGAGAGCTGCGGATTTTGCACACGCATATCTGCAATGCTTGCGCGAATACTTTTAAGCGGTACGCCCTGTATTTTCGCGTTCACCGCCTCGGCCACCAAGCGCGAGCCCGAAAGGGTAATTGTTACGTCAGCATCGTCAATTTTTTTCCAATTGTCTGCATAGTCCATCACCACGTCGTCGGCCACCGCAGTCACGCGCCACTGACCAAAGTCATCGTTTGGAAATGGAAATTTAGCGAGCGGCCCTTTCAACACAAAATCGCCGCGCGCGATTTTGCCGGCAAGGAATGCATGCTTCACGTACTCGCGTACGTTCGATTCGATAACAGTGGGCAGATACGCCCATAGGCGCGTCACATTGCCCCGCTCGATCACACCTACAAAATCGGCAGTACCAGGGCCTGACTCTTTGGCATCTCGTACCCACGTACCGCCGAGCTTAAGCGCAACATCCGCGTTTTGCAGCGCAAGATCGCTCACTTTCACTTCCAATCGGTTGGCGGTGTTCGTCCATACCGCCTTGCCGCTGAGCTTTTCAAATTTTGGCTGCACCACAAATACGCTGGGGAAATCGACTGCGGTGCCCCGTGGCGTATTTGCAATGTCCAATTTCCCGCCCTCGTGCGTGAGTGCGAGCGCGCCGCTCACGCCGCTAAGCCCAGGCAAGCTGGCCCAGCGGTTCACGGAGAAATCGGTAAATGTTGTATTCAGCGCGTAACTTTTCGGCGCTGCCGGTTCGCCCTCCCAATCGATGGTAGTGCGACCGAGCGCGCCGCTCGGGGCCAAACCCACCAGTGCATCGGCCAACGCCGGCGGCAAGGGCAGCTCGCGCAAGAGCCGCGCGGAAGCGCCGATATCGAAGCCATCCATCACCATTTCATTGCGTTCGAATGCACCCTTCGCGTTCCGACGCAGCAGCCCTTTAAAGCTCAGCGGCCCAATGGCTTGTTTATCGGGGAACACCACGCTTAAATTTTCAGCCCGAACGTTGGTGAGCGTCGATTTACCGGAGGCTTCGCTCCAGCGCAAACGACCCGATAAACTTGCCAAGCTCAAGGGCTCACGTGCCCCATCGAGCTTGGCACGCACTTGCGTGAGCCGCAAATCAGCAGTGATATCTTCAGGCCTACCTTTATCCACGCGCACCCAAGCCTGCACCCCACCCAAACCGGACTCAACGGGAAACGGCAGCGTGACCCAAAGCTTAGCCCGGGCTATATCAGCCGCATCCATGCGCAGGTACACCTCCCCGTTCCACGAATCGAGCTTAGCGACGCTTGCGCCGTTGATATCGGCGATGAAGTTGATCGGCGAGGCCACGGTATCAGACCACTCCGCCGTTACGCCTAAACGGTGACGATTTCCTTGATTGGAAAGGCGAGCGTTCAAGTTTTTAAGCGCAACCGGCGGCGCACCTCGAAAATCATCGCGCCACACTACTTGCGCGTTGCGCAGGCTTACATTGCGCTGCGCGAGCAGCCAATCGGCGGCTTTGGGGTCGGGCTCGGTTTTTGGATTTTGGTCGTCTACTTCTACGCCGGCCACGCTGATCCGGTTGTTTTTATCACGCCGCACAACGATATTGAGACCATCAATGGTGAGCGAATGGGCGGTGACTTGCAGCGATAAAAGTGAGCGCCACGACATCACCTTTTCTACGCGCGGCAATTTCAACGCCACGTTGCCCGCTTTATCAATGAGGGTAAGCTCGTGCACGGTAAAGCGCGGGTTCCAGCCATCCCACCCCGCGACGAGGGCGCCGATTTCCACCTTCGAGCCCAAGCTGTTTTGTAAAAATTCGGTGAGGCGTGGGCGAAAACCTTCGATGTTGGGCACGACGATAAAGCGCAAGAACGCCAGCGCGATAATCCAAACGAGCAGCAATACCGTAAAAATAGCGACTGCGGCTTTGGCAGCGAAACGCCAGCCGGTGGGCAAAAGCTGAAAGCGGAACATCACTTTGCCCCACCTTTTTGGGGTGTAACGCGACTCTTTTGTATGATGCGAACAGTCATTGTCTGATTCTAAAGGTCAAGTTAGCGTGCCGCTCACATCTCAGACGAAAGGAAGCACGATGTTGCTGGAACGTGTGTCCCAATACAGCCAGTGTGCAGTAGCGTGGTTTGCCCGCGAGCCGAGCCTTTACGCATGGCTTGAAAAAGCGGCCGCTTCACCGTGGTCCACCGACCACCCAAACCTACAGGCCTGCCTGGACGAATCTACGTTAAAGCACCGCTTGCGCGCCGAGCGTACGCGGCTGATGCTTCACACCATGGCCCGAGATTTTTCCGGCGCACCGTACGCCGAAATTGTAGGGTGCGTCACTCGGCTCGCTGCGTGGTCGGTGCGGGAAGCCCAAGCTTGGCATGAAAAGCAACTCTGCGCAAAATTTGGTGTGCCAATTGGAGAAACAAACCCCGCAAAGCAATCGCTCATCACCGTTGCTATGGGTAAGTTCGGCGGGGAAGAGCTTAATGTTTCATCTGACATCGATTTAATTTACGTGTTCCCCGAAGATGGGCAAACGCGCGGCGCACGGGGTCAAAAAGCCGTGAACAACGTAGAGTTTTTCGGCAAGTTAGCGGCCTGCGTGACCGACACGTTGGGAGCCCTCGATCACGATGGATTTGTTTTTCGGGTCGATACCCGCCTACGACCGTACGGCGAGGAGGGCACGATGGCGGTTTCCATTGACTTTCTTGAACAGTATTTGGTCGAGCAGGGGCGCTTTTGGGAGCGACTGGCCTGGCTGCGCAGCGCGAGCATTACCGGCGATTTCGAGGCACGACAACAACTTTCAACGCTCGTGCGGCCATTTGTTTATAGGCGGTATCTAGATTACGACGCCTACGAAGGCTTGCGCGATCTACACGGGAAAATCCGCGCCGAGGGCAACCGTTTTGGTGGCGAAGCGAACGTTAAGCTGGGGCGCGGAGGCATTCGCGAGCTGGAGTTTTTTGTGCAAGTGCAGCAGTTGGTGCGCGGTGGACGCGAAACCGCGCTGCAACAGCGCACCACGTTGCCCGCCATCGCGGCACTGGAGGCGGCGAAAGTGCTTACGCCCCAGCAAGCGCAAGGTTTGCGCGAAGCCTATCCGTTTTTGCGTCGCGTAGAGCACTTTTTGCAATACGAGAATGATGCCCAAACGCAAATCCTTCCGGCGAACAGTGGCGCTTTAGCGATGGCGATGGGGTATGCCAGTGCCGATGAATTTGCCGCCAAGCTCGCCGCTACGCGCGATTGGGTGGCGCAAAATTTTGATCGATTATCGGAAAAAGCGCCGCAAATTGCGCCGCAGGTTTTGGCGAAAAAAGCGCATGTCTTTACAACGTGGCGCGAGGCGGAAGAAGCCCAACGCTATTTCGATGCGCTCACCCATTCACAAAAACTTGCCAACCTGCCCGCAGCCAGCCAAGCGCGTGTGCAAGCCTTACTTGCATTGCTGCCGGAAACCTGCGCTGCGAGCGCCGCGCCTCTGCCAGCGCTCAAGCGCTGGGGCGATCTCATTGAGGCCATTTGCGGGCGCTCGGCCTACTTGGCCCTACTTGCCGAACACCCCAGCGCGCTCGCCCCCATCACCCGCTTACACGCAGCGAGCGGCTGGGCGGCGGCGTTCCTCAAAGATCACCCCATTTTGCTTGACGAATTGATTGACGGGCGTAACCAAGAATCGCGCTTCGATGCAGCGCAATTTTGCGAACAGTTACGTCGTAATCTTGCCAATACCAACGATATTGAGCTCAAGCTCGATACCCTTCGGCGCAGTCAACAAACTGCGCTCTTTCGCATTTTGTTAGCCGATCTAGCGGGTAAGTTAAGTGTGGAGTTATTGGCCGACGATTTATCCGCGTTAGCCGATTGCGTGGTATCCGTGTGCTTAGAACAAGCGTGGAAAGAGATTAGCAAAACCACCACGCCACCGCCCTTGGCGGTCATCGCCTATGGCCGCTGGGGTGGCAAAGAGTTGGGCTACGGTTCGGATTTGGATTGGGTCTTTTTAAGTGACGACGATGCCCCACCCGCCCAGTGCGCTAAGCTCGTACAACGGATGCAAAGTTGGATGACCACGCTCACTGGCGCTGGGCGATTGTATGAAACCGACATCCGCTTGCGCCCCGAT